>JAYUVR010000140.1:0-5786 GCA_043753955.1 Archangium sp.
CTTTTCGCGCTCGACTTGCATGTGTTAGGCACGCCGCCAGCGTTCGTTCTGAGCCAGGATCAAACTCTCCAAGATTTAATTTAGAGTGTATTGACTGGCAACTTTGTCATTTGAATTCTTTCGAACTCAAACAACGTCGCTAGCGTCTGTCGGTGTGTGTTCCGACAAGACTTATATTTAAGACCTGCAATACTTGCAGTGCTTCTTGGGCTTGCTATCCAGTTTTCAAAGAGCGAAGACAAACATTTCAACTATCAGCACCGCTACTTCTTTTCTTTTCGGCGCTGCGTGCTGCTTATCTACATCGTTTTTCATCTACTCTGCAACTTCTTTTTGCTGTTCGACTTATTCTTTTCTGCTTTGCTCTCGCGCCTTTGTGAGCGGCGAGGGAGGCGGCTTCTACATCCGCTTCCTGAAGTTCGTCAAGGTCTTCTTTCTCGTTGTGGTCCGAAATACCGATGTAGTCCGGGACGACGAGAGACCCTGCAAGCTGACGCCGATTGTTTGGCTTCAGTGCGTTTGCCGTTTCGCTCTTTTTCGAGCGGCGGTCAAGAACGCTGATCAGGTGATCAATCACCTATTCTATTGTGGGAAAACGAGATTCGGTTCTACCCAAACAGTTACTACTCTGGCTTCGCTTTATTTCAGCGACTCACCCAAACCCGCCCTGCCCGCCCGCCAAACCCGCCGTCGGAAGTCGTCCGTCGAGGGGGGCGGCATATACAGATCGAGATTCGCTATGTCAACACCTCGTCTTGGGATTTATGAAATCTGAATTTCATTAAAAAATTAGGGCTGTTGGAGCCGTAGGCCTGCGAGGTCAACGCGGCCACGGCGGGAGCGCTCAGCGATCACAATAGAACGGAGTTGCCCAAAAGCTGGGTCGAGGCGGTCGTTGATCACCAAGTAGTCGTAGCTCTGAACGCCCTTTTCGCATTCCGAGCGCGCGGCCAGCATTCTTCTCTGAATGACATCGTCGCTGTCGGTGCCACGGGAACGGAGCCTTCGTTCCAATTCTTCTAATGAGGGAGGGAGAACGAAAATACAAACTGCATCAGGGTATTTGCGCTTGATGGTGGTGCCACCCTGCACGTCGATGTCGAAAATCGCGATGCCCTCAGCGTGATGGCTTTGCTCGATGACCCGTTTCGACGAACCATAAAAGTGGCCGTGGACTTCAGCCCATTCTACGAATTCGTTTTTGTCGATCATCGCTTTAAAGGTGAGGGGGTCGACGAAATGATAGTCGCCGCCATTCTTTTCAGCGCCTCGGGGCGAACGGGTGGTGAAGCTCACCGAAAACTGGGCCGCCGGGAATTCCTTCACCAACATGTGCGCCAACGTTGTTTTGCCAGCGCCAGAGGGAGCGGAAATAACCAATAAGAGGCCGGGTGAAAGAACGGCCTGCATCGATGGGTTCGTGGTGCTCATTCGACGTTTTGTACCTGTTCGCGAATTCGTTCCAATTCGGCCTTGAGGTGCATAATTCGGCTGCTGATGTCGACGTCTTGGCTCTTCGAGCCAGTGGTGTTCACCTCACGATGCATTTCCTGAACTAAAAAATCCATCTTCCGGCCAGACGGTTCCTTCGAATGCAGCAATTCTTTGAACTGCTCGAGATGAGAAGAAAGCCTTGTCATCTCTTCCGCCACGTCAGTGCGTTCGGCGAAGAAGGCGACTTCTTGGGCCAGCCGCTGCGGGTCGATGGTGAGCCCCGAGGAAAGTTCTGCAATTCGCTCGGACAAGCGGTTGCGGTACAGGGTGATGGCCTTGGGAGCGAGCACCTTCACCTCGTCTACCCACTGCGCCACCAGCCGCAGCCGCGATTCAAGGTCGGCCGCCAGCGCGAGACCTTCTTTCTCTCTCATCTTTCCCAGAGCATCGAGGGCCAGCGCCAGGGCGCTTTCGGCCGCCTTCCCCGCATCTTCTAAACCCACTTGAGGCTCTTCGAGGCGCACGACATTGATTTGGGTGGCGATGTCTTTCACCGTCACTGTGTCAGGGAGTTCCAGCGCTTTGGCCAATTCGGACCAGGCCCGCCGATATTCTCGAGCGAGCGCGACATCGACTTGTGGCACCACGCCCAAAGCCGTGCGGGTCGCACGCCGTACCGCAACGTCGATGGCCCCACGAGCAAGTCGCTCTTTAACGACTTTCTGCAAGACGCCTTCGAGGGCGACAAGCTCGCGCGGGAGCCTCACCTTCACCTCGCAAAACTTGTGATTTACCGCGCGCAGTTCAACCGTGAGGGACTCGTTGCCGGCCGTGGCGGTACCCGCACCAAAGCCCGTCATGCTTCGAAGCATGGCCTCTCGTAGTGGGCTTCTGCGAGGGAATCAATTGCCAGCTCATGGGAGATGGTCCCAAGAAACGGGCCTTAGATTTTGCGCAAAAGAGCCGTGGTGCTGTGGTCTTTCGGGTCTCCGGCTACGGCGACTCGGCCGCCGTAGGCTTCAACTTCGGCTCTCTCGGGGATACTTTGAGGCGTGTAGTCAGTGCCCTTGATGTGCACATCGGGCCTCAGCGCTCGTATTACGGCGCGTACGTCGGGCTCATCAAAGAGCAACACCGCATCGCAGCAACGCAGGGCCTGCAGCAGCTCGACGCGTTCGGCTTCAGGAATCACGGGGCGCCCCGGCCCCTTGTAGGCTCGAGTAGAAGCATCGGAATTCACGGCCACTATCAACCGGTCAACCAGCTGCTTGGCTCCTTCTAAATAGCGCACGTGGCCTACGTGCAAGAGGTCGAAGACGCCATTGGCCAAGCCGACTTGAAGACCTTGCGCTCGCCACGCTTCGACCACCGAAGTGGCTTCGCTCAATGTCATCGCAACAACTCGCGCTGGAGTTCTGGTCGCGTCACCGTGGCAGTCCCTTGTTTTTGCACGACCAAGCCTCCGGCAATGTTGGCCAAGCGGGCGGCTTCAAAGGGGCTTCCTCCGGCCCCGAGTGCGAGCGCAAAAGTGGCGCTCACGGTGTCACCGGCTCCAGTGACGTCGACCGCTTCTTCAGCTCCGTATACGGGTAGATGAATGGGTTTTTGCCCGAGCGCAAACAGCGTCATGCCTCTTCGGCCGCGGGTGACCAGCAGCACTTTGCAATTTAATCGCTGTTGAGCCGCCTTCCCTGCGGCGAGCACTTCGGCATTGGTGCTCACGGGCATGCTCGTAAACGCGGCCAGTTCAGGCTCGTTGGGTTTACACACCGTCATGCCGGTGAAGTCGGCCAAGCCGAAACGCGAATCGACGCACACGGGTACACCTCGTTCGGCCACGGCGCGGAGTGCCTCTCGTGTTTCTTCGCACACCACGCCTGCCCCATAGTCAGAGACCATCACCACATCGGCCTCCTTTGCAGCTTCTGCCACATGGGCTGCGAGTGCGTTTCTCACCTTCTGAGGCAATGGCCCTGTCGTTCCACGGTCGATTCGAAGCATCTGTTGCCGAGTGATGCTCACACCGCCCGCCAGTACTCGAGTGCGGGTTTCAGTCACCGCGACGGGCACGGCGCGCAAGGCGATGTCGTTGGTTTTGAACAGGGCAGTCATTTGGCGACCGAAATCATCGCGCCCGAGCGCTCCGATGGCACTGACGTTGGCGCCTAGGGCGCGAGCGTTAGCGGCGGCGTTGGCGCCTCCGCCCAGTTTGAGCTCTTCTCGCTCGTGTCGAACAATGAGCACCGGCGCTTCGCGACTGATGCGTTCGGTCTGCCCGTATAAGTAGTGGTCTGCGAGGAGGTCGCCAACGAGCAACACGCGGACCTGCGGGAATCGCTTGAGCAGGGAGGATGACACCAGCTTCGTTTGGCACTTTGAAGGCAGCTCGACAAGTTTTGGCCTTCAGGCACAAAAATGCAGGACCGCGGCTTCGAGCACATCGGCAGCCCGCTCGAGCTCGTGCGAAGGAACGAATTCACCGGTTTGATGGGCGACGGTAATGTCTCCCGGGCCGAATACAACGGGGGTCGCACCCAATGCCGCCAGTTGAGGCCCTTCGGTGCCAAAAGCAACGGTATCGGGATCGCGGCCAGTGGCATGTGCGAGAAAGGCCACGACGTCACTCTTCGGAGGGGTGTCGTAGCCGCGGTCTAACCGCAACGGGCGCACGCTCGCCTGAAACCCAGCATCTTCGGCGCGGCATTGCTCAATCATATTTTCCACCGCGCGGAGCACCATTTCGGTCGACTGACTCGGGAGCGGACGCCATTCAAGGGTGAGGAGCATGTGTCCAGGAATGACATTTTTTGCCTTTCCTCCAGAGGCCATGCCGACATTCAGGGTGCCAAAAGCGGGCTTAAAATCGAGGTGCGTTTCTGAGCGCAATTCGACTTGGGAATAGCGCTCGATTTTGGTGAGCAGCCGAGCTGCGCGAAAGATGGCAGAGGCTCCGGTGTCGGGGTACGCCGAGTGTCCCTCTTTGCCAAAGACCTCAATTTCAGCGAGGCAATAGCCTTTGTTAGCTCGAATGGGCCGCAGTGAAGTGGGTTCGCCGATGATGGCCCTGCGACAAGCGCCCTTCCCCGCTTCGAGGAGCTTCTTCGCTCCCACGCAGCCCAGTTCTTCATCGGCTGTGAAGAGCAGCATGAGCGGCTTGGTGATTCGCTCACGCGTGCGTTCAGCAGCCGTCACCGCGCAGGCGATGAATGCCTTGGTATCGCAAGCACCGCGGCCAAATAACTTGCCGTCTCGCTCGACCAACGTCAGCGCTTCGGACCATGAAGAATCGAAAGGAACACAATCGGAATGACCGACCAGCGCCAGCTCAGGCAAGCCTTCACCCCGCAGCGCCAAAAGGTTCGCCTTTTCTATGCCCGATTCATCAGCGTAGTGCTGACGCTCACACTTAAAGCCGAGGGCGGTCAGCCGGCCCTCAAGCACATTGACCACGGGGAGATTGCTTCGTGTCGAAGTGGAATCAATAGACACCAACTCGCGAAGCAAATTGACGAGAGAAGCTCGATCAGAAGAGTGCGCAGACAAAAAGCCCCCAATTAGTTTTCGATGATGCAGCGGCAGGCACCCTACCTTGCCAGTGAATGCCCATGTTCCTCAAAGAAACATCAAGGGTCATCAAAGAGGAAGTCGAGCAGTTTGAATGCCCACGCTGTGCGAGAACGACGCGCGCTTTCCCCAATGGGTTGAATTGGCCCGGCAGCTGATTCGCACCTTTGACAAAGCCACACATCATCGAGCTGTCGAGGCTTCGCTCCATCGACCCGTTTTTGACACTGGTCACAGTTAAAGGAAAACGACATCGAAGTGTTTGGTTGAATACGAATTGGCGGTGGAGGTTTCGCTTCAGCCAGTGGTTTGCCGGAAATCAATTCAATATCGCGCGGTTCCAACAACATACCGCGACATTGCTCACACTCTTCGACGAGTATTTCGCCGTTGAGCAACACATTGTGAGTTGGACCCTGACAAGCGATGCACTGCGCTGTTCCAGGGGTTCCCCGCATGCGAGAAATGAATGTTCGCCCGGACGCCCTTTCGAGTTCGCCTCCGTCGAACCAAAAACGACCGCAACCGCTGCAGCGATCAAGCTCTATGGGCGAAGCAGGCCCTGCTGCCACAAAGCAGACTCGCAATGGCAATACACAGTTAGGACAATTCAAGGAACGCATTCTTAATTGCTCTCGACTGCACTGAATGCGCGAACCACGTTCTGAAACTGATGCGCGGTCTTCTCGGCATCGGCATGCTGGCCTTCAAAGACAATCTGACGGCCCGCCACGAAGACGTCTGTGATTGCGGAAGAGGAGGCTCCGAGAACGATGCGCGAAAGAAGT
>JAYUVR010000141.1:0-8724 GCA_043753955.1 Archangium sp.
AGTCACGTACGGTTCTCTTCAAAGCCTGAATGTCGTCAGGAAGCTCGAATTCCATGGGCGCCCATATACAAAGAATCAGGCCAAGCAACACGCGCATCGCGATGGCGTTGCGCGTCAAAGCGTTTAACGCCCTCGGTACACCGGAGCACGCTTTTCGGAAAAAGCCCTCAGGCCTTCCACCCGATCTTCCGTCGTCAACGTGTGTGCATAGTGTTGCTGCTCGACAGACAGGGCGGCATCGAGATCAAGATGAGCCCCTGCATCAATGGCATGTTTCGCCAGCGACACAGCGATGGGCGCATTCGCGCAGATGCTCGTCGCCAGCGCTTCTGCCTCTTCTTGAGTACCCACGCGAGAAGCCAAGCCCAACCTCACGGCTTCAGCGGCAGAGACTTTGCGACCGGTGAGAATCAGGTCTTTGGCGATACCGACGCCCACCAGGCGGGGCAATCGCTGCGTTCCTCCGGCTCCGGGAATGATGCCCAATTTCACTTCCGTCAGCCCCATCTCGGCTTCGGCCGCGATGATTCGAATGTCACAACACAAAGAGAGCTCCGTGCCTCCGCCGAAAGCGACTCCATTGAGAAAGGCGATAAACACGCAGTCTGAATGTTCTAACGAACGAAAAGCATTTCGAAGGCGCTCGAGAAACACAGGCACTTCTTCAGGGCGCATGGTGGCCCGCTCTTTGAGATCAGCTCCTGCGCAGAATGCCTTCGAACCCGCGCCTCTGATGACGACGGCTCGAACGCTGCGCTGCGGGCCTGAAACACGAGCGATATGCCCTTCGAATTCGTTCAACATGGCGCGAGACAACGCGTTTCGGCGCGCTTCCCCATTGATGGTCCACGTTTCAAAGAGGCCGTGTGACTCGATGATAAATTCAGACATGCGGCGAAGGTCCCTTTGGTTAAGGTGATGACACACTCATATGCAGATACGCCGTTGGCGAATACCCCGACTTCCGCTGCTCGTCCTGTGTTTCGTCGCCCCACCCGCTTTGGCCCGCATCGGAGGAGGCGAACATTTTGATTCGGGAAAGTCTTCGAATTCCAACTTCGATGTAGGCATGGTGTTTGAGCTGCTGTTCTGGCTGCTTTTGAGAAAACCTCAAATTGGCATTCCGCTCATTATTGTGGCGGCGGTGGTCTTCTACATCTGGCAGCGGTCCCGTGATGGTGATGCGTCGACGAGAAAGGCACTCGATCGCGCTGATGCTGAGCGACGAACGATCATCAGTGCTTCCGCCGTCGATGGTTGGGTCAATGCGCTGAAGGCGAGAGACCCTCAATTCAATCTGATGGCGTTGTTTGACCGCACCAAACAGCAATTTCTCGAGCTGCAAGAGGCGTGGTTCAAGCGGAACTTAAGCCCCGTCAGAAGACATCTTTCCGATGCCACTTTTCAGCGTTTGGTGACGCAGTTGAAGTTGATGGACGAGCAAGGTGTACGCGATGCCATCGCAAACCCCCGAGTGCTCGATCTCCAAATCATTGGCCTTGAGCAAAGCGATTCGTTCGATTCCATTCACATCAAAGTGACTGCCGAGTTGAACGACGCCGAAATAGCGGCCACTGCCTCAGACGAAGCGGCTCGACAGAAAGCACTGCAAACGAAGCCCGAGCAATTTACCGAGGTGTGGACTTTCGTCCGAAAACCCGGCGTACAAACTAAAACTGAAGGAGATTTAAGCCAAGGAAAGTGTCCCAATTGCGGTGCACCGTTTTCGGGCGGAGCAGCCAACGTATGCGAATTCTGCAACGCCATCGTCAACAGCGGCAACTACGACTGGGTGCTCTCTGAGATTACTCAAGGCAGTCAGTACCAACCGCACCCGCTGCTCCCCGAAGGTTTTGTCAAAGCCCGTCAAAACGACGCGGCGCTCACCACCGAAGCGCTCGAAGATCGCGCTTCGTTGCTGTTTTGGAAATGGGTTGAAGCGCTCTCATTGTCAGACCCGGGCCGATTGGCTAAGGTTGCCGACCCTGCATTTCTGAGCGACCTGAAACGCAGCATTGAACAGCGCGACGCTCAAGGTGCTCGGACATTTTTCATTGATTGTGCCTTGGGCGCCGCTAACACCCAGCACCTCACCCAGCGTGACGGTAACGAGTTCGCCGCCATCGAACTTCGGTGGAGTGCGCGGTTCAGCGTGGCATCGAAGGAAGTCGCGGCTCCGCCGGTGCCCACGCAACCGCAACGGTATGTGATGGTGCTTCAGCGCGCTATGGGTGCTCAAACTGCGGCTGGGCACGGCATGTCGACCAATCGCTGCCCCAACTGCGCGGCCGCACTCACCGATAACGGGCAACCGAGTTGCGAATTTTGCGGCGCTTTACTTGGCAGCGATGGTCAAGCTTGGGTTTTGCACGCGTTCGGCACGTGGGAATGGTGGCGAGCACAAGGCGGGCAAAGCGTTACCTCTCGAGCTGCGCCTGCCTCACATCGGGTTCCTGATCGAGAAGAGCGCGAGCGACTCGTCTATTTGATGGCAGCGATGGCCTCCGCCGATGGCGAGGTTGATGACCATGAACGCCAACTGCTTGAGCTCGCTTCCACTCGATGGGGTGTGCCCTGGGCCAATGTGGAATTGGCGTTGAATGCACCCGCCAACAGGCTCTTCGAGAGGCTGCTTCAGAAAGGGTCGACCGAAGCAGAAGCTTTTTTAAGAGAACTGGTTCAGGTCGCTCTCGCCGACGGGAAAATCGACGGCAAAGAGAAGAGAATGCTCGAAGCGGCAGCGGCGCATGTCGGTCTTCAAGGCCGCCTCAACGAGTATTTGAAGTGACTTCTTCAAGGGCTGCAATGCGCCACTTTTTATCTTCTCGCACGAAATGTAAGCGGCGATCAGGAGCCCACTGAAGAAAAGCAGTGCGTTCTTCTTCGACGAATGGGCCGCTGCTTTTCAGTTTGATCTGCTGCACTCGCGCAGGCGCGGACGGATCGGCTTGATAGTCGAATCGAAGACGCTCTGCAGTGTAACGCTCTTGAAGCGAAGCGCACAAAAGCGAGCGTACCTCTTCAAATTGCCCTTCTTCGGTGGCCGCAACAAATGCGAGCACCACCGTTTGAAGGTCAGTTTGAAGGTCGTCTCTGACGACGGAAACGGGAGTAACGCACCCGCCCAAGAGAACCATCGCGCTCACCCATCGACTCATGGGGTGGGTGTACCTCCATCACCTTGGAACGCTGGAACGAACTGCATCACTTCGAAGTTTGAAAGGAGGAACGGCTTTGCCATCAAAACGGTTGGCTTTGCTGCTGGAGTCGCCAGGGTCGTCGCTGGCGTAGCAGCGAGGGGTTCTGATGGAGGCCATACGGAAAGCACCACCACCGTGGCGAGAAACGCAATCACTGCGACTATCGCGATCTGCCGCGTCATGATGAAGCCTTAGCCGAGCACCGGAGCGCTGGTCTATACCCATGCGCCATGATCAGTGGACCAAGAGAAGTGCGCGCTCCGCGCGGAAACCAAATGTCTTGCAAGGGGTGGGTTCAAGAAGCGGCCTTGCGCATGCTGATGAACAATCTCGACCCCGATGTGGCTGAACGCCCTGCCGACCTGGTGGTCTACGGAGGCACTGGCAAAGCAGCTCGCGACTGGCCCAGTTTCGATCGCATCGTCGACGCACTGCGAAGTTTGGGCGACGACGAAACGCTGCTCATTCAATCGGGCAAACCCGTCGGCATTCTGAAATCACACCCCGATGCGCCGAGAGTATTGCTCGCTAACTCAAATCTGGTGGGGCACTGGGCCAATTGGGACCATTTTCGTGAACTCGAAAAAAAGGGCCTGATGATGTACGGCCAAATGACGGCCGGCTCGTGGATCTACATCGGCACCCAAGGCATTCTCCAAGGGACCTACGAAACATTCGTTCAAGCCGGTCGCACCCATTTCGACTCAGAAGATCTCGCAGGCAAAGTGATTCTCACCGGAGGCCTGGGTGGCATGGGTGGAGCCCAGCCTTTGGCCTGCACCATGGCCGGCGGAGTAATGCTGGCTGTCGAAGTCGACGCCACTCGAGCTCAGCGCCGGCTTGAAACCGGCTACCTCGATGTCGTTGCCTCTTCACTCGACGACGCACTTGCGCTCGTCGCTGCAGCTCAAGAGAAACGTTTGCCCAAGTCGATCGGGCTCATTGGAAATTGTGCAGAAGTGCTTCCCGAATTGGTTCGTCGTGGGTTCAAGCCCGACTTGGTCACCGACCAAACCAGCGCTCATGATCCACTCGCAGGCTACATTCCCGCCGGCCTTTCGCTTGAGCAGGCGGCGAGTTTACGCACCGAAGACCCCAAGCAGTACGTCGAACGGGCGCACCTCTCAATGGCTGCGCATGTACGGGCCATGTTGGCCTTCAAAAAGATGGGGTGTCACGTCTTCGACTACGGCAACAATCTGAGAGCGGGTGCAGTTCAAGGTGGCGTCACCGATGCATTCGATTTCCCAGGTTTTGTCCCCGCCTATATTCGGCCGATGTTTTGTCGCGGTGAGGGGCCTTTTCGCTGGGTGGCTCTCTCTGGAGATCCAGCCGACATCAAAGTGACTGATGAAGCATTGATGGAACTGTTTCCTGAAAAGAAGCACATGGTTCGTTGGCTCAAGATGGCTGCTGAGAAAGTGAAATTTCAAGGTCTGCCTGCGCGCATCTGTTGGCTTGGCTACGGTGAGCGAGATCGGGCGGGGCTCTTATTCAATGAGCTGGTGCGCACCGGAAAAGTCAAAGCGCCGATCGTCATCGGTCGAGATCACCTCGACTGCGGTTCAGTGGCCTCGCCCAATCGGGAAACAGAAGCGATGAAAGATGGCAGCGACGCGGTTGCTGATTGGCCCATTTTGAACGCGATGATCAACGCCGTAAACGGCGCTTCATGGGTTTCCTTCCACCACGGAGGCGGAGTGGGCATTGGCTACTCACTTCACGCAGGACAAGTCATCGTCGCCGATGGAACAGCGGCCGCGGCCCGGCGCATCGAACGTACGTTGCGCTCTGATCCCGCCATGGGCGTGCTTCGACACGTTGATGCAGGCTACGAAGAAGCCATCGAGGCGGCCAAAGTACGTGGCGTGAAGATTCCCGGGATGAAGGTATAAGCGGAACATGGAGCGGTTCGATCTCTTGATCTACGGCACTTCTGAAGTGCTGACCTGCACCGGTGAGGGCAGCGCAGAACAGAAGTTGGCTGCGATACCTCATGGCGCAGTTGGTATTCGGAAGGGCCGGATCGCTTGGTTAGGTACAGAGCCTCCTGCGCGCGGTGAGATTGAGATCGACGCTCAAGGTGGTTTTGTAGGGCCCGGCTTCGTCGACTGTCACACGCATGTGGTGTTTGCAGGCGATCGTTCATCTGAATTCGAACAGCGTTGTCAGGGAACGACTTACCTTGAAATTGCTGCCGCCGGCGGAGGCATCGCTCGCACCGTCTCGGCCACACGTGCCGCCAGCGAACAACAGTTGGTCGACCTCGCCCTACCCCGCATCGAACGACTTCTTCGCCATGGAGTGACCACCGTTGAAATCAAGAGTGGCTACGGGCTCGATGTTGAATCTGAGCTCCGCATGCTCAAAGTCGTCGACTACTTAAGAGAACAAACACCTGTTTCTTTAGTGAGCACCGTGCTCGCTCTTCACGCGGTGCCGTCCGAATTCAAAAACGATCGCAGCGGTTGGGTGAAGCTCGTGATTGATGAGCTGCTCCCCGCAGTCGCTAGGGACAAATTGGCGCGCTTCAACGACGTGTTTGTTGAGCAGTCGGCCTTTACGCACGACGAAGCGCGCATGTGCGTCGAGGCAGGTCGCTCGCTGGGTCTTTTCCCTCGGCTGCACGTCGATCAACTCACCCCGAATGGAGGTGCACAATTGGCCGCTTCTTTAGGCGCGGTCACGGCAGATCATCTCGAACAGATTTCTGCTGAGGGCATTGCCGCGCTCGCCAATTCAGGCACGGTGGCGGTGTTGGCGCCCACTTCGACTTTGTTTGCGAGAGCTCGCCCATTTGCGCCAGGCAGAGCCCTCATTGATGCAGGTGCGAAGGTGGCTCTATGCACCAACTGCAACCCGGGTAGCTCGCATTCGGAGAACCTCTTTTTAGCGATGGGTTTGGCGTGCGTTGAAAATGGCCTCACCCCTGCTGAAGCCTATTTGGGCTTCACTCGCCACGGCGCAGACGCCGTGATGGAGCCAGAATTGGGCCGACTCAAAGTGGGCAACCCGGCCGACCTGGCCATCATGAATGTGGAAAGCTATCGATCGCTTCCGTACCACTTCGCCATGAATGACGTCGCCCACGTCATCAAGAGCGGGCAAGTGGTATTTTAACTCCAAGCGCGAACTCGCCCATCGCGGGCGGCCAACAGTTCTCCGATGGTCGCTGCAGCGTGAATGAGCCCCACGTGCGTGTAGGCCTGGGGAAAATTGCCAAGCAGTTGTCCGGTGCTGGGTTCGACGTCTTCAGAAAAGAGCCCCAATGGGTTCGAGAAGCGCTGTAGACGCTCGAAGAGCGCCACCGCATCTTCCAGCCTGCCCGCCAAGGCCAACGCCTCAGCCCACCAAAAGCTGCAGATGGTGAACGCACTGGTGGTAGTGCCGAAGTCGTCTCGATTGATGTAACGCAGCATCAACCCGTTGTGGACGAGGCGTTTTTCATATTCCACCAACGTCGAGACAAAACGGGGATCTTTTCCGTCGAGCAAACCCATCGAAGGGAAAAGTAAATTTGCGGCGTCTGGCCATTCGCCATCGAGAGATTGAGTGAAGCAGCGATGTTCGACGCTGTACCCGCGCGCGAGCGTCAACTCACGTTCTGCGTTCGCGTGCACTCTCCACCGAGCGGCATCTTCTTCGTAGCCCAATTGGGTGGCAATGGTGCTGCCACGGTCCATCGCGGCCCAGCACATGGCTCGCGAAAAAGTGTAGTGGCGCAACATGGTGCGAAATTCCCAGATGCCCGTGTCTGGGAGCGGTGCAATCACAATGGCTTCTTCCACCAGGCGCTTCACCAACGGGTACCAAGCATGGGGGTCGTCGAGCACCACTCTGGGGTCGCCGATCAACGACTCAAGACACAGAAGCAATTCCCCGTGGAGATCGTTTTGCTGCTGCAGGGCCGCGGCATTGCCGATGCGCACCGGCCCTGAGCCTGCGAAACCCACCAAATGGGGCAAAATGACTTCCGTCAAATCACGCTCGCCGGCGACGCCATACAGCGGTTGCAGCGGTCCAGAATCGGCCACGTTGCGCAAGAAGTGAACGAAGCGCTCGCCGATTGAAACTTGAGCCACCCGTCGCAAGGCTTCCACCACGAAGGCCGCGTCGCGAAGCCAACAGTAGCGATAGTCCCAGGTGCGCTCAGTACCAATCGCTTCTGGAATGCTGGTGGTCGCCGCGGCGATGATGGCGCCGGTGTCCATACTCGCGTGAAGGGCTAAGCACAGCGCCGAACGAATCACGCTTTCGTCATGAAAACCGGGCAAGGCCAGCGTACGCGACCAGGCTCGCCACCCTCCCACCGTCTCTTCCAACAGAAAGTTTGCCTCAGCCAAGCGAATCGACTCGCGACGGGCATCGCAGGTCAGCAGAAATACCTGAGGGCCAGAAAGCGTGAGCGGACGACGGTCGATGATGAAGGGAACCGGTGCGTCAGTCAAAAGACGCAGGGGAATATGGCCGCCATGAACCACCACACTGTCGTTGGCCTCGACCAAGCCGGGCACGATGCGCGCGTAGTCAGGGCGAGGGTCGAACTCGACGATGAGCCGAGGTGTGCCTCGCAAGGGCCTGACGATTCGCACTATCTCTTGAGGGGCATCGATGGACGAGCCCTTGAGCAGCCTGGGGGCAAAGTCGATAACTTCCCAACTCGCCTCTGGGGTCTCGAAGACTCCGCGCAAGACGTTGGTGTTGCGCAAGTAGCTCCATTTGCCATCGATGGGGCCTTGCTCAGGACGGAAGAGAAACGTGCCTCCTTTTTGATGATCGAGAATTCGAGCGAAAACCGAAGGAGAATCAAAACGAGGCAAACACAACCAATCAATGCCGCTGTCAGCAGCGACCAACGCCAACAATCGCCCGTTTCCAATCGCACCGTGATTCAGGGTCGCAGGGTTCATTTCTGAGGTTCTAACAATTCCCAGAAGCAGTGGCGTACTTCGTCAACATCAGTCGCGCCTTCTCGTACCTACATGAATGGCGAGCGCTGCGAACATGGACCACGCGGTGTAACTCCCAACCCTCGCATCAAACACCATCGTGATGACGTGGCAGCTCAATTGGTTTTTTGCGCCAGTGAGCGCATTCAGGGCAAAAACAGCCAGGTGTTGGAACCATCAAAAAGCACCACCCGCTGTCGAGCCGAGTCGTAGGCCATGCCGTGGTCGGAGCGTTCCGGCGGTGACGTCACCGGCGTCTGCTGCACCCAGGTGGTTCCGTCCCACTCCCAGGTGTCCGCGAGGTAGTTGCTGTCGTAGCCCCCGAAAAGCACCACCCGTTGCCGAACCGAATCGCAAGCCATGGCCAGGTCGTAGCGGCCCGGAGGTGACGTCACCGGCGTCTGCTGCTCCCAGGTGGTTCCGTCCCACTCCCAGGTGTCAGAGAGGGCGCGGCCGCTGTAGCCCCCAAAAAGTACCACCCCCTTACGGGACGAGTCGTAGGCCATGACGTGGCTGGAACGTCCCGGCGGTGATGTCACCGGCGGCCGCTGCACCCAGGTGGTTCCGTCCCACTC
>JAYUVR010000142.1:0-9659 GCA_043753955.1 Archangium sp.
GGTTGGGCCCGAGCACTTCAGGGTTAAAATTGTTTGCGAATTCGTGGTCGTCCCACACCATGTATGTGCCTGCCACGGGCATCAGCTCTTGGTAGCCAGGGTCAGCCAACTGTTCCTTCCACTTCGCTCGAAAGGTCGCCAAGTTGTCAGCGCCGTCGTTGTAAGCGACGTCGCCTAGATGCAGCCAGAGATCCATCGGTTGCTTAGCCAGTGTTTTCAGCGGCTCGAAGGGGCGATATCTGTATGACGCGCAGCTGGTCGCACCGACGGTGAGTGGTTCAAGCCAATCGTCCGGGAATGCAGTCCGAAAATTCCCGATGGGTGAACGCTCGCTGAAGTCGCTTAAGAAAAATGCATACCGATACCAAGTCGCAGGAGCCAACCCTTCTACAGTGACTTTGATGTTGCCGTGGTCAACAGGCACATCAAGCGCGAGTTCCTTCACCAAGGCTACTTCGCTCTTAGAGCCGACGTCGCGCCACACTCTGAGTGTCACCGAACTTGCACTTGCTGCGCGGGTCCACAAAAGAGCTGAGCTGCTGCGCATCGCTCCCGCGCTGACTGTCTGGGGGAACAACAGTGTCGAGAGACCGATGGTGTCGGGCGCAAAGGCGATGCGCGAGGCATGGTCGTATTTCTGAGGGTCGATGCTGGGTCGCGGCGCAGGGCAGCCAGACGCGAGGGCCAGTGATGCACCGGCGACCACAAATTCCCGGCGCGAGAGATCAGATGGTTTTTTCGCCATGGCCCATCACTCTTTTCTCTTTTGATTTCGAGGGAATTCTTGACCAGCTGGGGTTCCTTCGTTGCGTGGGTCTGAAGCGGCTGTGCGAACACCCGTTTTCGGGTCAACCATCACCGCTTCAACATCGCCCCAACTTGGCACGTACTTGAAATGGTGGCCCAGTTTTTCCAACGCCAGTTGCGTTGCTGGGTCGAGCCCGTCGGCGTCAACCCACACTTCATCAGGAAGCCACTGGTGATGAATTCGCCCTCGACTGACAGCGCGGCCCACATCGAGGCCTTGATCAATCACATTGCTGATGACTTGCATCACGGTGGTGGGAATGGTCGAGCCTCCTGGTGCTCCGAGAGCAAGCAATACTTGTTGCTCCTTGCCGAGGGCAAATACCAACGTGGGAGTCATCGAAGAGGCAGGAATTTTGTGAGGAGCGATTGAATTCACCTCGCCCATCACCAACTCAAAAGCATTGGGGGCTCCGACTTGGCCAGAAAAATCGTCCATCTCATCGTTGAGCAAGATGCCGGTGCCTTTGGCGACGACGCAGCTGCCGAAGTAGTAGTTGATGGTGCTGGTCAATGCGACGGCATTTCCTTCTGCATCAATGACTGAGATGTGCGTGGTATTCTTGTGAGGCGGGGTGCCTTCGTCTTTCGCCTCGGGCGCAATCATGTCGTTGGGCTTCAAGGTCGATGAGCGCGTGACTTGGCTTGGCTCAATTCGGGCCGCTTGCGCTTTGATGTAGGCGCTGCTGATGAGCCGTTCCAGCGGCACCTCTGTCAACGCGGGGTCGGCGATAAATCGCGCGCGGTCAACATAAGCCAAACGCAATGCCTCAATGAAGGTGTGAACGGCCGCAACTTCTCTGCTGGCTGGGCCTTTCATGCCTAGTGCTTCCACCATTCCAAAAGTTTGCAACATCGCGACCCCGCCAGCGCTCGGCGGAGGCATGGTGATCAGCCGATGACCACGATAGCGACCCTCGAGAGGTTTTCGCCAAACAGTGCGGTAACGAAGCAAGTCTTCTCGCGACAGCAGTCCATCTTGTGCAACCACCGTAGACACCACGGCTTGACCAATGGGCCCAGAGTAGAAAGCCGCTTCGCCTCGACGCGCCAGTGTGGTCAGCGTCTTGGCCAAGTCAGCTTGAATTAATTTTGTCCCCAGAGCAGGCACTTCGCCACCGGGTAAAAAAATTCTCGCGGCCTCTGCATCACTTCTCAGACACGACTCACGCTTCGTGGCGAGGTCTTTGTATTTCGGAGTCACTAGGAAGCCGAGCGTGGCCGCTCGAATGGCGGGTGCCAGCACTTTGTCCCGCGGCAATTTTCCAAACTTGGCGTGAAGCTCGAGGTAGCCCTTCACCGCACCAGGCACTGCAATAGACAGCGCACCTTGCGTGGCCTTTTCGGGCACAAATTTGCCATCGACGATGAACATGTCGCGAGTGGCTTTGCCGGGAGCGACTTCCCGGAAGTCGAGGGCGAGATCTTTCTCGTCCTTCATCAAATGCAACACAGCAAAGCCTCCCCCGCCCAGGCCAGAATGGTACGGGCCCACCACGGCCATCACAAAGGCGGCCGCAATCGCAGCGTCAACCGCATTGCCACCCGCGTCGAGCATTTCTTGCCCCGCGGCACTGCCAAGAGGGTGCGCTGCGGCGATGGCGCCCCCATTCCATGGCCGCGCCGCCGACGAGCTGGCCGACACCAGCACCGTCGCAAGAGCAAACAACCGCGGCAGAGATGACAGAGATGTTCTCAAAGAGTACCGCCTAACGTACCGAATCGACATGGTGGTGGTGACTGGCATGAACAGTGCTCAGGTGGCAGCCCCATGCTGCAACAAGGAGACACTTCGAAGAAACCGGCGGTGACTCCCGACGCATACATTTTTCTCAAACCGCGATTCTGTCTAGCGGTGATTCCTCATTCAGGAAAGCTGAGTGTGCGAGTCGAGATGTCTGACGCTGAGGTCAACGCTCGCTAGTTCGCCCTCGAATTTGCCAAGGCAACGCGCGCACGGCCCGTACTTCTGGGCGCGGCCTAAAGTGCTCAAGTACATCTAGCGACTGGTGCGCGTCCGGTGTAGAGCGACCAAAGGCGAAGACTCCCGGGGGTTTCTCCAATATGCCAGCGCACAGCGTGCTCCGAAGGTCTCCGGCCTCAAGCCTCCGTCACAGGGCTGAGAGCAGCTGCGCAGCTGAGCGCTTGCTCGCCTGGAGCGGGGCTCAGTGATTCCTGCCAATTCTTCTCTTGTAGAAGTTCTTCGGCAGCTGCTGCTCCTCGAAGCGGGCGGTACAATCAGCACCTCCGATGACGGCGTCGCCATTGCAAAGAAGTTACATCAGAGGCTCGTGCAGGTGGTGTCACCAGTCATTGGCGATGCCGGCTTCGACGCACTCTTTGCTCGAAGCTTAAAAAAAACAAAACCCGTTTTTCCTTCCCTACAAAACTGGGAAACCGATGGTCCAGCGCACGACGCACTGAACCGGTTCTGCGAAAGCCTCAAGATGCAGGAAGTTGCGATGATAGAGCCGATCCTTTTGGCAATGATGGTCACCTTCAGCGGTTTGCTGACAACTTTCATTGGGAAAGGTTTGGCATTGAGGCTTCTGCGCGACGCTTGGCCTGATGCGCTCCCCAGCGCACCGCCTTCAGGAGTGACACCATGACATCTGAACAAGTGACCATTGCAAAACTGCCCACCGGAATACCCGGCTTCGACGACGTGCTGGGCGGTGGCCTGCCGGAGTTTTCATTTAACATGCTCGCAGGCTCACCTGGCTGTGGCAAGACGACCTTCGCCCATCAGATCATGTTCGCGAACGCGACGAAGGAACGACCCGCGCTCTACTTCACGATTCTGGGCGAACCACCGCTCAAGATGCTGCGCTATCAGCAGCAGTTTGCCTTTTTTGATCAAGAGAAAGTGAACGGGTGTATTCGCTTCATTCATCTCGGCAAGGATCTCGTCGAGGGTGGGCTAAAGAAGGTGTTGGAACGCATTGTACGAGAAGTCGATGAAGCAAGCCCGAGCCTGGTGTTCGTCGATTCCTTCCGCTCAGCTGTTCGCGAATCGACTCCATTGAGCGACCATGATCTCGATCTTTCTCATTTTGTACAAATGCTCGCCATTCACCTCACCAGTTGCGAGGCGACCACTTTCCTCATTGGCGAATATCAAGAGCAAGAATCAAACAGCAACCCCATCTTCACCGTCGCTGACAGCGTCATCTGGCTCTACCAAAGCCCAATTCGCAATTCCGTCGTGCGTCGCTTGCAGGTTCAAAAAATCCGTGGCCAACAAGAGATTCCTGGCTTTCATACGCTCAAGCTGTCCAAGGACGGCGTTCGCGTGTTCCCCCGACTCTCTCTTCCTGAGGAACACGCAGAGACGGACGAGTTCCAGAGCAAATCTCCCAAGCGCACTGGGGTCAGTGGCCTCGACAAGATGCTGGGCGGCGGCATCCCCGCTGGCTATTCCGTGATGGTTGCCGGCCCCTCTGGGTCGGGCAAGACTGTGCTCACCACGCAATTCATCATCGAAGGCATCAAAGAAAACGAGCCGGGAGTTATTGCGATTTTTGAAAAGCGCCCTCAGGACTACCTGAAGACGAGCCCCCAGGGGAAAAAGCTCGACGAACTGACAAAGGCCGGAAAAATCAAGCTGGTCTACATTCGCCCGCTTGATCTGTCTGTGGACGAAACCCTCGAGCAAGTGCGTAGCGAAGTGAAGCGCATGGGAGCCAAGCGCGTCGTCGTCGACTCGCTCTCTGGCTTTGAGTTGGCGCTTGCCCCTGCATTCCGTGAGGACTTTAGAGAGTCATTGTACCGAATGGTCGGAGCGCTGACGTCGATGGGCGTCACCGTGATGATGACGGTGGAAATCAGCGATACGTATACAGAAATGCGATTGAGCCCTCACGGCATTTCCTTCCTGACCGACAGCATTATTCTTCAACGCTATACGGAACTCGACGGCGCGCTCGAGAAGGTGATGACAGTCGTCAAGCTGCGGGCCAAGAAGCACAGCAAACAATTGTTCGCCTACGAAATCGGCGAAAAGGGAATCGTCGTGGGTAAAGCACTGACCAACTACAAGGGAATTCTTACGGGCAATGCAGGGCTGATAAAGGCTCCAAAGAAACGTCGTTGAGAGTTGATCGTTTCAAGCGTGCATGGGCGGGCTTTCGACATGGTTAAGGTAAGAGACGACGACGGTGTAGTGAAAGCTCCGGCACACGACGAGTTCGTGAAGGCTGAGCACTCCTCCCTTGCTGACGATCAGAAATCTGCGAACGAGAACCTCACGCTGATGGTGATTCGTTCGCAAGAACTTGCAGACGAAGCTGAGGAAGCACGAAGCAAACTCGAAATCTCTGAACGCGAATTACGCAGCGAGGGAGACTTCCGCGAGCGGCTCATCGGAATCGTGTCACACGATCTGCGCAACCCCCTTGGAGCCATCTTGATGATGGTCCAGATGCTCCTGCGCGACCCAAATCAAGATGAAACGGGCCGTCAACTTGTACAGCGCATTTATCGGAGTGGAGAGAGGATGCGCGAAATGGTCGTTCAACTTCTCGACTTCACAAAGGCCCAGTCGGGCGCCGGTCTGCCTGTTGACTTCAAGGCAACCAACTTAGAAAAGGTCACCCGACAGGTCATTGAGGAACTGGAAGTGCGACATTCAATGGCGGGTTGATTTCACTGCGCGTTTGAAGGTGACCTAAATGGCAGTTGGGATGCAGACCGTCTTGGGCAAGTGATTTCCAACCTCGGTGGGAACGCGATTCACCATGGAGCTCTCGATGCGCCCATCAACATTCGAATTCGCGACGAGGGCGAAACGGTCTTGTTTGAGATTGCCAACCAAGGAGAGCCGATTTCCGACGCGTTGAGACCCTTCATCTTCGGCCCATCTCTCCCATTGAAGAATCTCAAGAGTTCCAAGAGCGACGGGCTTGGGCTTGGGCTTCATATCAGCTCCGAGATTGTGCGCAGTCACGGTGGCTCAATCGCAGTCCATTCTACCGCTGCCGAAGGAACAACATTCTCTGTTCGACTGCCACGGCATCCTGGGGGACTCAAAGAAAGTTGAGGGCGAAAAGAGCGGCGTCATTGACCTTCAGTGGCGGGGTCTGCGAAACGTACGTCTATGAATCGACCGCTTGTAGCTGTCGTGCTCTGTGCTGGGAAGGGTACGCGCATGAAGTCTGAGCGCGCAAAGGTACTTCACCCTATTCTGGGCCGGCCTTTGGCGTGGTACCCCATCACCAGCGCTTTCGAGCTGGGTGCGCAGCAAGTGGTGGCCGTCGTCGGTCACCAAAGTGAAGAAGTCAAACGCGCACTCACCGCTGGCTTTCCCGGGCAAGCGTTGCATTTTGCGATGCAAGCTCAGCAAAAAGGTACCGGTGATGCGGTCAACGCGGCCCGGGGCGCTCTCACCAGTTTTTCAGGAGCGGTGCTCATTTTGTACGGCGATGTTCCGCTGCTGACGGTCGATACGCTGGCCCGGCTTATGACGGCTTATGAGGCATCTAAAGGGCCGCTGGCGATGATCAGTTGCCGCCTCGACAAACCTTCGGGCTACGGGCGAGTCCTTCGCGGGCCCGGCCGGCGCGTGGAAGGCATCGTCGAAGACAAAGATGCCACTTCAGAGCAGCGACTCATCACCGAAGTCAATGCGGGCATCTATGCAGTCGAGGCGAAATTTTTATGGGGCGCTCTTGAACAACTGACTCCGAAAAATGCCCAAGGCGAGCTCTACCTCACCGACATCGTCGCTCAAGCCGCGAAGGTCGGTGAAGTGGCCGTGGTCGAAGCTTCTGAACAAGAGACAGCCGGTGTCAATGACAGGGCAGAACTCGCAGAGCGCTCTGAAGTGATGCGCGAGCGCATCAATCTTCGCCACATGCGCTCGGGCGTCACTCTGCTTCACCCCGCTTCGACCTTCATCGATGCCGGGGTTGAAATCGGTCCCGAAACAACCATCGGCCCCGGCGTATCTATTCAAGGCGAATGCGAAGTCGGCGCCCAAGTCATCATCGGTCAAGGCTCGATCTTGATGCACACCACCGTCGGAGATGGCTCAGAAGTCAAACCGTACTCAGTGACAGAAGACGCGGTGATTGGGCCCAACTGTCACGTGGGGCCTTTTGCGAGGTTGAGACCCGGCACCGTGCTCGAAGAAAATGTGCATGTGGGGAATTTTGTTGAGACCAAAAAAGCACGTCTGCGCAAGGGAACCAAAGCGGGTCATCTGGCTTACTTGGGTGACGCAGACATCGGCGCTGATTGCAACATTGGCGCAGGTACCATCACCTGCAATTACGACGGCGTGAAGAAGCACGAAACGGTGCTGGGAAGCGGCGTCTTCGTCGGTTCTGACACGCAATTGGTCGCTCCAGTTCGAGTGGGAGACGGCGCTTTTATCGGAGCAGGTTCGACGATTACGCAAGACGTGCCGGCCGGCGCACTCGCGCTTTCGCGCACCGCTCAAAGCAATCAAGAAGGGTGGGCAGAACGTCGTCGCAAGGTGCTGGCGGGGCTCAAGTAAGATTAAGGGGAACACCGATTGAGTCATCTCATCAGCCAGCAAAGCGAAAAGGCGTTGTTGGCGCTTTTTCCCACCGCGTTGGGCCGTGACGATGCGCCGACATGGCTGGTCGATCAGCTCGTCGACGCTGAACGTCATCGACGCGGGTATGAAGATGCCGTTACGGGCGCCTTCCACGCTTTGGCCCTCAATCAAGGTCAGCTGCTCAAAGAGGAATTTGATCTCTCAACCCACGGTCACAGCGATGGCTGGGTCATCGGTGCTGCTCTCATCGACCCGCTTGAATTCACGCTTTTTAATATGCGCTACGGGTTCAAAGCAGGTGACCTCGCTTTGAAGGCCATGGTGAAAGCGATGAAACAGGTTTGCCCCAGCGCCAAAGTGGTACGCATTCATACCGATGGCTTTGCTGTTTTGCTGGGGCCCACTGCAGAACAGCACGTGACCCCAACTCTTTTGCCGGCCCTGAAAGAAGCATTGCCAAGAGAAGTTGCGTCTGTCACTCCAGACGATGGTGAAGCACTTCGAGCGATGCAATTTACACTGGGGCTGCTCGAACTCACCGTGGTCGAACCTCCGAATTGGCAGATTCTGGGGCCGTTAGTCTGGGCCGAATGCGAGCGGGCACTTCTCATCGCGCGGCGCATGCCCACCGAAGCACTGCAAGTTCGCCGAGTAGTGATGGACGGCCGCTTGCCCGACTTACCTCGTCGCTAAACCAGGCCAAACGCATTCTCCGAGAGAAATCGCCTGTGAGCTTACGAGGGCGGCCGTGTCCTCAGGGCCTCAATCTTGTCACGTGATCACCAAATCGAGGTCGGTTGTCGCTCGCGGGCGACCCCAGGCGATGGACCCCGAGCGCGCCGATGAAGCAAACGGGGTTTGAGTGTCCTTCAGAGTCGTCAGGAGCCGCTGGTAAACTTCTTCGAGGGTCATCGGTCTGTCCCTGGGTGTAACGCCTTCCAGAGGGCAGACAGAGACGGAGGCATCGGCTTGTCTCGATAGGTATCGGTCTGTCGCACCAATTCGGAAAGTTCAAATGCACGCATCAGCGATTCCCCTGGGCTTGCTGTGGCCGCACGAAACGCAGACTCTCGATTGAGCCGAGCCATTCCTTCGGCCATCCGTTTCAATTTCTCCCGGGGGCTCGACATGCCATGAATATAGCCAGGAGATAGAGGAAAGGACCGGCCATTCTGACCCCCGCCCAAAGCACAACCTTCGAAGTGTACCACCGCAACGTTGGCGAACGCCCACTGGCCGTTTTCGCCTCTCGTTTTCCCCTGAACACCACGAAAACGCCCTGGTGGGGAGAGCTACCTCCCGGCTCTTTCTGAGGCGGCGGCGCCCCAGATCACTATACGTCTGTGCATTGACGGCTGTGCGACAACGCGTGAAGGTGCCTTGGTTCGAAAACCTTTCCTTCGGAGTTCCCTTTGACGACGCCAATTTCCGATGAGAACTGCGGTATTCGGAGCGCTTACGACGTGCTTCGAGCGGCTGCGAATGCGAAACCTTTTCTCGAAGTTGAAGCGCGAGAAGATTTGCTGACTCGCCTCGAGAAAATGCTCATCAAGCATCAAGAAGACATCGTCAAAGCCATCAGCGATGACTTCGGGCATCGAGTGCGGTTTGAGACCTTGTCAGCAGATGTACTCATTCCTGCTGATGGAGCCAGGTACGCGCGAAAGCACCTTCGCGAATGGATGGCTCGTCGTACCGTCGGCTCCCAACCTCTGTACATTCCTTCGTACACCTTCGTTGAGCCGATGCCTTTAGGTGTGGTGGGCATCATTGCCCCGTGGAACTACCCCGTAAATTTGGCCGTCGAGCCAGCCGCAGCAGCTTTTGCGGCGGGCAATCGGGTGTTGATTAAACCTTCAGAATTGACGCCCAAAACTTCTTCGTTGTTGGCCGCGATGTTTGCTGAATTTTTTCGTCCCGAAGAATGCAAAGTGGTGCTTGGAGGCGCAGAAGCAGCGCGCGAAATGACCGCGCTTCCGTTGGACCATTTGCTCTTTACCGGTTCGACCCAAGTGGGCCGATTGGTCGCCAAGGCGACTGCAGAAAACCTGGTGCCAACGACGCTCGAATTGGGAGGCAAGTCGCCTGCACTCGTGCATGGCAGTTACAGCATGGAACGTGCGGCGAAACGTATCGCCTTCGGGAAAACGTACAACGCGGGCCAAACGTGCATCGCTCCTGACTATGCCTTGGTTCCCAAAGACAAGGCGCAAGCGTTCGTTGAAAAACTCAAAGCCTTCATCATCGCTCAGCACCCAAATGGTGACGGCTACACCACGATGGCCAGCGAAAAAGGCTTCAAGCGCATGGAAGCGCACCTCGCTGACGCCAC
>JAYUVR010000143.1:0-2170 GCA_043753955.1 Archangium sp.
TCGGTTGGTTTTCGGCGCAGGGTTTGCTCAGTCTTGACCCTCTGAGGCATCGGGTCGCATCTGATGGGCTCACCCCAGTTGCTGCGGGTGGAGTGACTCGAGTGGGAACACGCGTCGAGCTCAGCGATGGGCAGCACGGAGCTTACGTCGGCTACGAAAACTTACTTATGGAAGGTACGGCTCGTTCGCGCAAGCCGCTCGATTTGCTCTTCTTGATTGATCGCGGCTTTACCTCGGCGACCCGAGTAAGACAGTTGGTGCTCGGTGCCCAATGGAATTTCGGCTCGGTCGGTTTGCGCTACGACGCTCTTGTCGCGGATCAAACCATTAAAAATGAGCCCGTTCTGAAGCTGACTCAACAAACCGCGGCGATTGGTTTTTCGCCTGCGTGTGATTGTTGGCGAGCCGATTTCTCAGCCATCTTTCCTATGTACCCAAAGGTTCTTTTTCCCAACTTCGGCTTCAATATCACCGTCTCTCGTTTTGGTTCCATCGGTACGCGCTAAACTTCACTTCGAGAACTCAAGACGAAGCAGACTCTCTGGGTTGACCCAGCGCCCATCGAGTTTGATGCCAAAATGAAGGTGCGGGCCGGTGACTCGCCCTGTCTTTCCCACCAGGCCCAAGGCTTGCCCTTGAGTGACGTGCTCTCCCTCTTTGACTGCGAAAGCCGAGAGGTGAAAGTAGGCACTGAAAAGCCGGCCGCCGTGGTGAATGAGCACGGTATTGCCTGAAGCGAAGCAATCGCGAACCAGCACCACTTCGCCGTCATTGGCAGCCACGATGGCGTCACCGATGTCGCCTCCGAGGTCTGCGCCGTAGTGCTGGCTCTGTTTTTTCCCATTGAGAAGACGGAGATCTCCAAATGGCGCAGTGATGGGCGCCAGCCGGGGCCAAGCAAAGGACTGTGTAAAAAGCCAAGGCTCAAAATCGCGATCAAAGGCTTTGGCGAAGGCCTCTTGATCTTGAGCCGTGCGCTGACGCTCTTTCTTCGAGGGGCTGGTAAAACGCTTGCCGACCGTCAGCTTTCGTTTTCGAAAATTCGCTTTCGAAATCTCGAGGTCTGCTTGTAACGACTGTTGATCGTCCGTCGATGGTGTCTTGATTTCGATGGTGAAACGGGTGGGTTGCTGGTCGACTGAAAGGCCGACCAAGGCCACCCATTTCTGACCGAAAGGGAGAAAGATCAACGCCTCAGGGCCCAGCTGACCCAAAGGCGCTTTTTGACTGCCCGTCACTTCGAACAGGACCACGTCTCCAGGGTCCGCGAGCCCGGGCTGAAGTCGCAAATCGAGCCCGAGCGTCGCGGCGACCAGTGCAGTGGCCAAAAAACTCACGGTAAAATCTTCATCTTGCCGTTCACTTCAACGCTCACCGGGGCTCCCGATGCCGTTTGGTACGTGAGGCTGCTTGATTCTTGCTTCGGAAAAATCACTTTGAGCGATGTGCCTGCAGGAATGAGATTGCTGTTGGGGAAATTGTTCACGGTCACTCTCCAGCGGCTCGAATAGCCCGAGGTTTTGCAGCTGAACGTTCCCATTCCATTGGCGGCTGAAGTCGGTTCATCAATATCGACCGACAGGCCGAAGTCGAAGGGGCTGTTGAATTCGCCTGCTCCGTTGTTTCCCCCGATGACCGCATCGTCATTGAGATCGAAATCGATAAATGCTCGCGCTCGCAAGGGCGCGTTGATCTGCAAGCTGATGGGGGTATCAAACATTGCGTACAGCGTATCTGTGGGTTGCATGGCCGTGGCGTTCGGGTTCAGCGCGCCAGGTGTCTTGCGCACGTCGAACGACCCACTGGTGCCTAACGTGCGCGACGCATCGAGCGCAAAGAAGTAGCCGATGTACTGGTTGGTGCTGCCAGTGTCGAAGCCGGTCGCGCGAACGAGCACGTTGTAACGGCTTCCCATGGTCCAACTCGTGCTCGGGGTAATCGACAAAACGTTGGTGCGCCAGGTCGCCGTCACCGGAACTTCAGTCTGACAGTCTTCCAACATCACCTTGACCAACCGCGAGGTGGCGCCTTCGGCCACAGGTTGACTAAAGACGATATTGATGGCGCCATTCGCAGCGACTGCGTTCCGGTAGGGAGGTGTGCCTGACCCAAGGAAAGAATCGAGATTGGTCGCCGAGATGGCCAACGTTCCCGTCTCTCGGGGGTCACC
>JAYUVR010000144.1:0-5428 GCA_043753955.1 Archangium sp.
GCCGAGCGTTCTCTGGCACAAGTCCAACGATGATGACGAACTCTTCCTTCGTGCCACAGCCCATCAATGAGCCCATCAAGCAATACGTTCCCAACTCACTGGAACGCACTGAGCTGAAAAATGAGCTCGCTCGGGTTGGAAGTCAGCACGTCGAAATTCCAGTCATCATCGGAGGCAAAGAAGTCCGCACCGGCAAGACCTTTGAAGTGCGTTCGCCTTTTGAACACCGCAAGGTGCTCGCGACTGTACATGCTGCGGGGCCAGAAGAGGTTGAGCAGGCCATCGCAGCAGGCCTGTCTGCCAAGCGCGAATGGAGCGCGCTGTCTCAATCAAACCGCAGCGCAGTGATGCTCAAGGCTGCCGATCTGTTGGCGACCAAATACCGAGCCACCATCAACGCTGTCACCATGTGGGGTCAGGCGAAGACTGCATTTCAAGCTGAAATCGACGCTGCTTGCGAGAGCATTGATTTTCTGCGCTTCAATGCTGCTTTCGCGCAGCAGCTGGCAGAAATTCAGCCGTTGTCGAGCCCCGGCATGTGGAATCAAACCGACTATCGCCCGCTCGATGGTTTTGTGTTTGCCGTGGCGCCTTTTAATTTCACCGCCATCTCTCTGAACTTGTCTGCCGCGCCCGCATTGATGGGCAACACGGTTCTGCTCAAGCCAGCAGAAACCGCGACCTTGTCAGCGTGGACAATGATGAAGGTGCTTGAAGAAGCCGGCCTTCCCCCGGGAGTGATCAACTTTCTTCCGGGCGCAGGCCAGCCGATTGGAAGCGCCGCCATGGCGCACCCCGACTTCGGAGGCCTTCACTTCACAGGGTCCACCGCGACCTTCAATGCGTTATGGAAGTCGATAGGAGATCAGCTGCCTAAGTACCGCCAATACCCGCGCATCGTGGGCGAGACGGGGGGCAAAGATTTCATCTTCGTTCACCCCAGTGCAGCTGATGATCTCGATGCCGTCGCGGTAGCGATTGCGCGCGGGGGTTTTGAGTTTCAAGGCCAGAAATGCAGCGCTTGCTCTCGTGTCTATGTTCCTGCATCGCTGTGGGCGGGCCTAAAACAGCGGCTGGTGCCCATGATCGAGAGCATGACCATGGGGGCTCCAACCGATTTCAGAAATTTCATGTCAGCGGTCATCGATGAGCGAAGTTTCGTCAAAATCAGTCGCTATTTGGAACTCGCTCAGGGCAATGAGGCGAAGGTATTGGCAGGTGGAAAAACTGATCGCACTGAGGGTTGGTATGTTCGACCTACTTTGGTTCAAGTGACCAACCCCAGACATGCGCTGATGACCGAAGAAATTTTTGGGCCGTTGGTCACCTTATTTGTCTATCCCGATGAGCAATTGTCAGAGACGCTTCGAGAGTGCGACCAAGCGACGCCGTATGCGTTGACGGGGGCCATATTTGCAAGAGATCGACGAGCCATCGTCGAAATGACAATGACGTTGCGTCACGCTGCGGGCAACTTCTACATCAATGACAAGTGCACGGGCGCAGTCGTCGGCCAGCAACCTTTCGGTGGAAGTCGAGGCTCGGGGACCAATGACAAATCGGGCTCTCCGTGGAACCTTTTGCGCTGGACCAGCCCGAGGACCATCAAAGAAACCTTCGTACCTCCGACATCGCTTGGCTACCCTTTGATGTCTGCTGAATAGTATTCATGTGACTTGGAAACACGCGCGTGCTTGTGCGTCAACCATGCGCATCGGTCTCTGTGTCGCCCTGCTTGTTTTGACTGGTTGCAGTACCGCACAACAATGCAACTCAACCAATTGTGAATCCACCGGCGGCGGAATGGGGACGGGCGGTCACGCCGGTTCAGGAGGCGGTACTGCGCTCGGCGGCGGTGGGGGCGCAGAGATGAATGATGGAACCAGCTACGAACGCTGGCGGGCCGACTTCGACGTTGCCATATGTGAGTCCTACGCGCGCTGTGGGATCATCTCTTCGAAGGCGTGGTGTCTCCAGGCAGCCTTGCTTTCGAAGCCAGTCGCGACATCGGCAATGCGAGAAGGTCGAACTGCGTTTGACCCCAGCGCTGCAGCGGTGTGTCTTAATCAAGTTCGGACAGGAACATGTGAGCGCATCGACGCGACAACCTGCATTTCCACAGCTGTTTTCGGTACCGGTAGATTGGGTGATGCATGCTTTGGCTTGGTTGAATGCTCGACAGGGTTGTCATGTGATATTTCACTGACCTGCCCGGGCACGTGCCAAACCGACAGTTCGTCGTCTGCTGTTCCTGTATTAGTCGGTCAATCATGTGCGACTCCTGACGGAGGGGTCGCGCGGACTTGTGAAAGCAGCGCGTATTGTTCGGCCGCTCAAATGTGTGTTCCCCGAAGACACCTCGGGCAGTCATGCAGTGGTGACGAGCGCTGTCTTTTGCCACTGCTGTGTGCCGAGGCTGTCTGCATCGGGAGAGCCGCACCCGAGATGCCGTGCGCGAGCAGTCAAGACTGTATGCTCGATCTTTATTGTAGCGAAACGAGCGTGTGTGCCGCCAAAGGCGAAACAGGGACACCTTGCACTGCGTTCAACTGTGCCCCTGGTTTTTCTTGCGACATTCCAATTGGGTTGCAAAAGGGAACCTGTCAGTTGGTGCGCACGCTGGGACAACCTTGCACGAGCCAATGGCAATGCGACCTCGTTGCCGAGCTGTTTTGTACGGCTACAGAAGCAACCCCAGGTGTCTGCGCCAAGCGAAAGAACAGGGGTGAAAGCTGTCAAAACGCTTTTGGTTGCACCAGTCTGACCTGCACCAATTCCATCTGCACCGGCTGCGTTGATCCCACGCCCTAGCTCATCGGAGTCACTGGAGCGACGAATAGCCACTCCCAGGGGGCCTCAGAGTTGTTACAGTTGCAATTGCAATGGCAACGACTTCACCAGCGCCCTCTCTCGAGCAGCTCAAAACAACCATTCGCAGAGCGGGGCTGCGCAGCACCTCGCCCCGAGTCGCCGTACTCAAGCGGCTTTTGGTCGCCACCACGCCCGTGTCGCACGGTGAATTGGTCGACACCTTGTCCACCGAAGGCATGGACAGAACCACCATCTATCGAAATCTGGTCGATTTGACAGACGCGGGGCTCGTGCAGCGCACCGATCTCGGAGATCACGTCTGGCGTTTCGAGCTCAAGCGAGGCGAAGGAGAAAGTGTGCGCCACCCCCATTTCACCTGCACCGATTGTGGCGCCGTCGCCTGTCTCCCGGAAGTGACGCTTTCAGTAAAAAAAGGGCAGGGAGTTCCCAAATCACTCTCAAAACAAAAAGTAGAAATTCAGCTCCGAGGCAAATGCGATGACTGCGCCTAATACGCACGTCACGGCAGAGATCCCCGCGTGTGCAGTGCACGCGGCTCCTGCATCGACTGAAGGTGAAAGCCGTACTCGCATTGTGGTCGCTTTAACGGCCGTGATGATGGTGGTGGAACTGATGGTGGGCTGGTGGTCCCACTCATTGGCCCTGCTGGCAGACGGCTGGCACATGGGCACGCACGTGGGCGCGCTCGGTATTACCGCCTTGGCTTACTGGTATGCCCGTACTCGCGCAGGGCAGACCGAGTTCGCTTTTGGTACGGGCAAAGTGTACGCGTTGGCGGGTTACACCAGCGCCGGGTTGCTGATTGCCGTCGCCATCGGTGTCATTGGCGAATCGATTCATCGTTTTGTTGAACCCGAGACCGTCTCGTTCGCAGAGGCGTTTCCAGTGGCCATCATTGGTCTGTTGGTCAACGTGGTGTCTGCCTGGTTGCTTGATGACAACCATTCGCATGACCATTCTCACGAAGGGCACGATCACCATCACCATGATCACAACCTTCGTGCCGCCTACCTTCACGTCGTGGCTGATGCATTGACATCAGTGTTGGCCATCGGAGCGTTACTTGCGGGTCGTTACTTAAATTGGAAGTGGATCGACCCCGTGGTCGCACTCGTTGGTGCTCTCGTCATCCTCAAGTGGGCGGCGGCGCTGATTAATCAATGCGGTCGTCAGTTGATCGACCTCGACCCTTCCACCAAACATCGAGACCAAGTGAAAGTAGCGCTTGAAAGTGTGGTCGGCACCCAGGTGGTCGACCTTCATCTCTGGCGGGTAGGGCCTCGCCAGCTGGTGTGTATGGTGACAGTGACCTCTGCGTCGCCCCGACCGCTCGCGGAATACAAACGAGCGGTGATGAACGCCGTTCCCGTCGACCACCTCACCGTGGAAATTTGCCCCACGGTTTAAAGCGATGAAATCGGCTGGAGCGGGTCAGCTATCGGCGTTCCCCGGGTTCGATCTCCAAACCGGGTGCGAATGATGGCTCCGAGCGAGACAAAGACGGCCAACCCCAACACCATCGGTCCCAATACGGGAATCTGGCCGACCAACAGCAGCAATAGCAAGCCGACCGCTAACACCAATGCCTGAGTCTTACGCATTCGACCCGTGGGAAATCGGGCTCCAACGATATTGGCGACAATCGCTATTCCAACCGGAACGAAGAGCAACAGCGTTACCCACATCAGCAGCGCGACAGGAATACCGACCAGCGTCACCACCAACAGTGCAGTGAGGGGAATGGCAGCCAACAAACCCAAGAAACCAACCAGACCATTGCGAGCAGGCTCAGCACGAATTGTCGCCTCAACTGCTTTGAGACGCTGAGGGAAGAACATCATCAAGACAAAGCCCAGCCCGAAAAAGACGGCGAATTTCACCAAGAAAAGGGCAAACCCTCGACCAAACCCACTCGATTCTTCATTGGAATTTTCATCGCTGGAACCATGCACTGAGCGATGCGATCTCACCATGTTGCGGGCCATCACCTTCCCGAACCCCGCGCCGCCCATCGAGACTGACTCTCCATCAATACGTGAGTCTTTGTCCTGCACTACGTTGCCTCCGAAGGCCACCGCGTCACCTTCGACGACTGCGCCCTTCTTGAGAATGACATCACCTCCGAAAGCCACTGCATCACCCTCGACCACAGCGTTTTCTTCAACGATGACTGGGCCTCCGTAGGCAACAGCAGTGTCGACCTTGGCGCCTTTTTCGATGGTGATAGGGCCTCCAGCGCTAACGCGATGTCTTTCCATTTCTTCGCGATGTTGATGCAGCTCTCGCTCAAGCTCTGCTTGCGCTTCAGCCTTGTCTTGCTCGGCTTGAAGGCGCTCTTTCATGGCTTCAGTGACTTCTTGAACATGTTCCCGGGTTGCCTCAGCCTCTTCTTGCATCTTCTCTCGCGCTTCTTGCGCGGCTTCACGCACACCGTCAGCTTGTTCTCGAGCCAGTTCTGCTGCTTCTCGTGCCTTCTCACGGGCCTCTTGAGCCACCTCACGTACACTGCCCGCTTTCTCTCGAAGCAGTTCCGCCCGCTCGCGCACCTTCTCGGCCAATTCGCGCGCCTGCGCTGCGGCTGAGCGCACCACAGAGA
>JAYUVR010000145.1:0-17841 GCA_043753955.1 Archangium sp.
CTGGCACATGATGCCTTCATTCCCGTTGCCAGCTTTCGTAGACGGCGCCAGCACTGGTGAGCACGGCCAATAAGATGATGGGCAACGACGACAGGCTTAGCGCGCGAAGAAGCCCTTCACTGAGCGCTCCCAGACACACGAGAATCAGCGTTGAGGCATCGAGACCCAGTTCGAGCATTCGAGGAGAAAGGCCAGGCTCGGTTTCGCTGATGGGCCAATGAGGGATGGGGTTTCTTTGCCCCCAATTGGCGCGCCCCAACCAGCGCGACCACATGAAGCGCCGGGTGCCCCAAGCCCCCAATGCCAAACCCATCAAGCCGGGCAGAATGTGAAGGCTCATGACGGCGATGGCGAAACAGGCCAGGGACAAAATCAGAGAACAAAGGCTCACTCCGTAAAGCACCCAGGCGGCAAATGCCGCTAAGGCCGTGAAGTGGGGAGGTTTGACCAAAGGCGAAAACGCTTTGCTTTGAATGGGGTGGGGCAGCTGGCCTGGCGTCGTATCGACTCGATCGATGACCGCGAGCATGAGCGTGAAGAGGTCGCCGTGGAGCTCGCTTTGAGTTCCTCTCACTTCACCTTCGCTGACTTGGCGAGACCTGATGCGTACCTGTGGGCTCACGATAGTCGAAGCGGTATCGAGAAAATCGTTGAGGTGCTTCATGCCCTCATGCGGGAAAGCGTGAGCAGAAACGGTGTCGAGCCCGCTTGCGCGCAGCACCACCGGGCGGCCTTCTCGAAGGGTGACCAGGGCGGCGCGATCTACCGCTCCGTGTTCCGGTCGCCAATCAAGGAGCGTAACGGCTGAAATATCAACGGGATTGATGAGGTGCGTTTCGCGCGAGGCGGTGTCAATGCGCCAGGTGCCGTTTAAAAAAGTGCAGCTCGTAGCAATGACCCACCCGCCCTCGGAAGGAGGCTGCTCGGGACCCACGACCGCGACTCCAAGCTTGAATGACTGTATCTGGGAGGCAATTCGTTCAGCCTCGGCGGCCGTCTCAAAGAGGCCTAAGAGGCGGGGTGCTAAGGAGCCTGGGTCGGTTCGATTCGCTTCCGTACGATGTGCGCTTTGCTGCCAAACCTCATCGGGCAGTTTTCCTGGGCCCACAAAAACGCCGTGTTTGCTGGCGAACATGACGGGTCATACTTGCGCGCTTTTTGTGAAGATTGCCAGTCGAGGAGCCGGCGTGGAGCAGAACGTTGCAACCTGTAGCGTGATTTCTTGCGAGCTCAACCTTCACTGCTAGCTTGAAACGCTACGCATGGACCGACGTCGACAAGTGGTTTGGGGAGCTGTGGCGATCGCGCTGATCTTCGCGATCGGCTCACTGTCGGCTGAAGGGGGTTTTCGACGTTACGCAAGACTCAAGAGAGATCTCCATTCGTTAGAAGAGCGAAACGCGCGAATTTCGGCTGAAAACGCGAGGCTCAAGCGAGAAGTGCAGCGGGTACGTACGGAGCCCGCAGCCATCGAACGGGCCGCCCGCGAAAGCCTGGGGCTCGTGCGTGCTGGGGAAGTGATTTTCAACCTGGAGGACCCATGACGCCCATCACCTCGATGCCTCGCGTTCGTGGCGTACGCCCAATCGCTTTTACCCCCGGGAAATGGTCGCAGGCCTTGGTCCGCCTGGTGCCCGCCGCTGGGGTGTTGATGGTCTTTGGTTTTCTGGCGCGAGGGCGCTTTCGAACGCTTGAGGGCTTGGGCTGGCCAGAAGCGGTGGCGTTGGTGGGGTTGGGTTTGGGCTTGGGCCTGTCCATCGTCAGGCGAGCCAGGCGTTCAATGGCTAGGGCGCCCATTCACCTGCGTGATGAACTCGAATTCGGAGGCTCGTTGCTCGCCGCTACCTTTATCGGGGTGGCTCTGGGCGGAGATCAGATTTTTCCACTGGTCTACTTGCTGATGGCTTTTATGGTGGCGTTTACGCCGCGGCCGGCGGCGTTCACGCTTTTGGGCGGCGCGGTGCTCTTCGATGCATTGTTGACGTTGCCGACTCGCTGGGGCGTTTTCTTCGGCCGCACCCTTTTCCTGGCCCTCTTCGCGGGGCTTTATCACCTCGTTCTCTCTGCGAGATTGGCGGTGGCCCGAAGAGCTGAACAAGACGCGGTCAAAAATAAGATTCGAGAAGTTGAAGAGCGGGCGCGCACGTTTCGCTTGGTGTCGAGTGGTGCTCCAGACAGCTTCGGGGGCGTTAAAGATCAAGAGAAGTGGCTTTTGGCGGCGGTCAAAGAAATCGAAGGCGCCACGGGCAGCGCTCTCGAGGTGGCACAAACCTCGCTGCACACGCACACGGTCGGAGTCTTTCTTCTCACCAGCGATGATCGCTCATTGAAATTGCACGATTGTCGCTCGACTTCGGAACACGTCGAGCGAGAACGCTTTGCGGCTGGCGAAGGCATTTTCGGGGCCTTGTTGAAGCGCGCCGTTCCCGTACGTATGAATTCAAGCACTGCTCTCAAAGGGGTGACGCACTACGAATCTGGCGGCCCTACAGTCAGCGCTGTTTTGGCCGTACCCATCATTGAAGGTGGAGGCCTGATGCGCGGGGTGTTGGTGGCAGACCGCCTCGAAAACAAGCCTTTTTCGGAAGATGACGAGCGGCTCCTTCAAGTCATCGCGCGCGAGGTATTAAGAGCAATCGAAGTCGAACGGGTGATGGGTTACATTCGGCGCTCGCGCGACGAGAAAGACAGATTTTTTCGCGCCATTGAAGAGCTCAACCGCGCAGGGTCTCCCGAACAGGTTTTTTTGGCTGTTCTCGAAAGTGCGCGCCAAATCGCCCCTCTTGAATTCTGCGCGGTGACTTTGGTTTCTGAACATGAGGGTCAACGCGTGCACCGCATCGTGCGCATGACGGGGGTGACGTCAGCCGGCAGGGAACTCGAAGGGCGAACCTTCCCCGACAACAATGGCTTGGTTGCCAATGTGGTGCGCTACGGAACTCCGTTGCCGGGGCGAGATGCGGGGGCGATGGATCGACAGATTATTTTTGACGACGACACCCAAATCCGAGGCCTGCAATCGCTCAAAATCTTTCCCCTCGTCGCCGGTGACCGCATCTTGGGCACGCTGGCGACAGGCTCGCGCAAGAAGGCGGCCTTCGACAGTGATGCGCTGCGCATGCTCGAGGTGATTGCCATTCAAGCGGCCCAAGCGGTGTTGAGAGCGCAGCTGTTTGAGGCCATGGAAAAGATGGCCACTACTGATGGGCTGACCGGTCTCTTCAATCACCGTACCTTTCAAGGCCGTTTCGATGAGCAGTTGGCGACCGCAAGACGCTACTCGCGGCGCCTCTCTTTCGTTCTGACTGACATCGACCACTTCAAATCGGTGAACGACACCTACGGTCACCCAACAGGCGATGTGGTGCTTAAAGGGGTGGCCAAAATTCTCAAAGAACAGGCCCGAGATACGGACATTGTCGCGCGCTACGGAGGCGAAGAATTCGCCATCATCATGCCAGAGACAGACGCTGCAGGTGCCCACGCCATCGCCGAGCGCATTCGCGAGCGCATCGCTCAAGAAATTTTTCAGACCGAGCAAGGGCCTCTTCGGGTGACACTTTCGCTGGGCGTCGCCACGTTCCCCGATGATGCTTCGACGAAGCAACATTTGATCGACCTCGCTGATCAATGTCTCTATTTTGCAAAGCGTCATGGTCGCAATCAGTCGGTGACTGTCACGCACATGCAGGCAGGGGGAAGGCCTCGTTCACTTGAGAGCTGAATCGACACAGAGTGATTCTGGCAGCGCTCGAAGAGAGAAGGTGTCACCATGGCCGCTGATGGGTATCCGAGGACAGCTCACGCTGCTGGTGCCAAGCATCGTTGCGATAGCCCTCGGTGCTGGAGCATTCCTCGAACTTGAGATTGAGCAGCACAACACCATGGTCGACTTGCGGATGCGCAATGAAAAGATTCTGCGCGCCATCGGAGCGACGGTTGCAGTGCACTTGGCGCAAAATGACATGGTGGGGCTCAACACGGCCGTGGCTGAACTCTCTGACCCGATGCAAGATCTCGATTTGCTCGAGCTGGCCGTGCTCGACAACCAGGGCGAAATTTTGGCCCACAGTCAGAGCACAAAAATTCCTAGCCCCGCGATGGGCTCGCTGAGTCAAAAGGCAATCAAAGTCGATGGCATGCTGTGGGAACCCCAAGGCGATGCGGTGGGGGTTTCGGTGCCTGCGATTTCGGGCACTCGCTTAGGAACAGTCACTGCCCGTTATTCGCTCAAGCGGGTATTGGCGCACCTCGAGCATACGAAGCTGCGTCTTTTGACGACTTCGGTGCTCCTGTTTTGCCTCGTGGGCGCCGTTCTTTTCTTGGGGTTAGATCGCCTGGTCGTCTCTCCCCTTCGCACGCTTCAGCATACGGTGCGAAAAATGGGGGAAGGTCAACTCTCGGCGCGGGTGCCTGTGTTGCGCGGCGTTGAAATGGGCGAATTGGGCAACGTCATCAATCGCATGGCCGCCGCGCTGCAACATGAACGCGAAAATCTCGAAAAATCGATCACCGAACGCACGCGCGAATTGCAAGAAGCCAATGCTCGCCTCGAACGTCTTGCTGTCACCGATGGCCTTACTGGCGTTTTCAATCACCGTCGCTTTCAAGATCAACTCAAAACCGAAACCCTACGTTCTGATCGCCACAACCGACCGCTCTCTGTGTTGATGGTTGATGTTGATTTCTTTAAGAAGGTCAACGACGCCCTCGGTCACCCTGCAGGCGATGAATTGCTCAGGCGACTGGCAGAAGTGCTCAGCGTCGACTTGCGGCAAACTGATTTCATTGCCCGTTACGGAGGCGAAGAGTTCGTCGTGCTCTTGCCCGAAACCAGCAAGGGTGAAGCAATGCAAGTCGCCGAACGAATGCGCTCAGCTGTCGAAGTGGGCATCAACACGCCGTCGACCTCCTGGCCCCTTCCGGTCACGGTCAGCATCGGCGTGGCTACCTACCCAGAAGATGGCAAGGCTGGAGATCAAGTCGTCTCGGTCGCTGACCAATCGATGTACGTGGCCAAACGTCAAGGCCGCAATCGGGTGATAGGCGCTCGAGGAGCGTTGGGGTGAATCAGGCAGGTCGCCCCGCGCTCGCGGTGACGGTGACAGCGAAGAAGCCCGGCCGGTTCATCGGTTTGGCCAGAACAAAGGCGCGCGAATGGGGTTTGCCTTTGATGGAACGAGAAGAAAAGACGCCCTTGAGCGCCTGCATGGGAAAGGTCGCAGACGCTTTTCTCGTTCTCGGAGGCGACGGGTGGACGTTGTTCGATGCTCGAGGAAACCTTTCTTTTTCTCCAGGCATGGCCGCGGTACGTATCAAACGAATGGCTCAGGCCAATCAAGATGAAGACGTCTTGGTTCGGTTGTGTGAATTGAAACCTGGTGATTCTGTTTTCGATGGCACCTTAGGTCTTGGCGCCGATGCGTTGGTCTGTGCTCGGGCGGTGGGGCGAAGCGGGAAAGTCGTCGGAGTCGAAGCCTCGCTCGCGCTCTACGCATTGGCGAGCGAGGGTCTGCGCCAGCCACCGTTTAGCCACAGCGCCGCTGTAGAAGTGAAGCACTCCATGGCGCTCGATGCGTTCACAAACATGGCCTCGGCGAGTGTGGACTGCGTCATTTTCGATGCCATGTTTGATTTGCCTAAACGCTCATCACCGTCCTTCGACATGCTTCGAAGGTACGCGTTTCATCAGCCTCTTGATTCCAACACCTTGGAAGAGGCACGTCGGGTGGCTCGTCGATGGGTGGTGATTAAAGGAGGCCGCTTTGGGAGGGAATTTTCGCGCCTCAACCTGCGCCCGTTGTCGTTGGCTCGCTCGACGCCTTTGGTTTGGGCACGGGTCGCTCCTCTTTCAAATGGAGCAAACGTGCACCACAATTGAGGGACAACGGGGTGCCACTTCGGCGCACATGGTTTATTGTCTCTAAATATTACAAGCACTTATGCTTGGCATTGGGCGTGATATAGGCTGGTTCACCATGTTTCCAGAGAATCGAAGTCACCGTCGTCACCGCTGTCGCATTCAGTTTTTGGGAGCGTCGAGTTCGGTGGTGACCGGTGAGGTTCAAGATCTCTCACCCACGGGAATGTGTTTGCTGACCGAAACCACGCTGGCCCCCGGCCGTGAACTTCATTTCCACTTTGAGCTGGCTTCTGGTGTGGTGGAAGTGGTTGGCGAAGTGCGCAGGGTGGTTGACGCCGAGGGCGGGCTCAACAAAATCGGCATTCGATTTTCGCGCATTCCCATCGAATCGTTAGCTGCGATTAAAGCGGTGACGATGCACAAAGAATTCGTTTGGCATTCGTCACCTCGAGCTGCCTGATTCGATTTTGAACCTAAGGGATATCTGCCGCTCTGTTGGCGCCCTTGGGTAGACCTTCGCTGCCTAAAGCAGCCAAGCGTACGCCGCTGATGTTTTCATGCGGCATCACTTCACGCTGACTGCGGAAGTAGTGCAGCGGCGAGTAGAAGACGAAGTTGGAAACGCGCGACGTGTAGAGGCAGGCGTACTGTTCGACTTGTTCCCCAAAGCGTGAATTTTCGTTGCCCTCTTTGAAATGCAGCCCCCAAAACGGGTTGAAGCCGGTTTCAATATCGGTTTCGAGAATTCTGGCGATGTCGGTGCATTCGCGCATCGCCTTTCGCAGCAGATCGAGTTCGCCCTTCACCTTCTTAAATTCACCCTCGAGCTGTTCCACCACCTCTGGCGGCGGGGCTTCTTTGTGTAGTTTGCGCTCGATTTGGTTCAGCTTGGTCTTTCGGGGCGCGATCTCTTCATCAAGGCGAACTTGGAGGTATTCAATTTCTTGTAAACGCTCGACCTCGGTTCGCCGCGATTCGAGATAGCTGAGCTCATCTTCGATTTCTTGAACGATCATGCAGGTGCGCCACATCGACGTCTTTTTTGATTTGAGAATGTCTCCGTAGATGTGGTCGCCTACGTAGAGCACCGACTCACCACTGAACCCGGTGATTTTTTCAAAGTCGATGAGGTTGCCCCCTTGGTAAACCTTGCCGCGCTCGAGTTCAGTGGCTTCACCCAAGACCTTGTTTTCGTCACTGCTGGGGTCGATGGAAAGAAAAGGGTTTTGTTCGCTGAAGAACGCCGGCTTCCCGCCACCGGTCACGATGAAATCGAAATAGTTTTTCCAACTTGGGTATTCCGGGAGCACCCCATCGAGCAGGTACGACATTACGGCGTTGGTGTAGTCCCAGAGCGAGTTGGTGAGCACGAAGAGCTTTTTCCCCCCCGAGCGCAGCTTGTGAAGCGCAGGGCCCAGCTCGGTGTCTTTAAAGATGTAACGCCCGATGTTTTCGCGAATGATTTTTTTTAAGGAATTGTCGCGGTGCACCGTATCGATGGCTTCACGAATGTCAGTGTACAGTTTGGGGTAGTCGAGAGGGCGTTTGAGCTTCATCTCATACAGCTCGATGATGCCTGCGAGCAGGCAGGCCTCGGGGAGAGCGAAGAGCGTATCGATCCACGCGTAGTCGGGGCTCTTCATGCGAATGCGTTCGTTGCGATAGAGGCGTTGAATCTCGTCGTCAGAGAGCAAGCGTCGACCGTGATAGGCCCGGCCCACATGGCCAAAACGATCGATTTTCAAAAGATTTCCCCGCGCTTTGTCGACGAATACGCCGCGCAGTACGAAAGAATGATCGTACGGCACTTGGCGAATGTCTTCAGGGTAACCGCACACTGAAATCAGCCGATCGACCGTGAGATCATACGAGAGCTGTTCGAGCCGTCGCAGATGGTAGATCGCCAGCGTGTAGTCCATGTCAAAGCCGATGAGCGCCACCTTGTTCATGTGCAGGTTGCGATTGACGAAGACCTGACGCGGCACCGGAATTTCATTGCGCGGCGGCTGCTTCAAAATACGGTGAAGCTCAGGCTCAGAAAGCAACGTCTGCGCGCGAATTTCAGCCTGGGCAGCGTTTTGCCGATCGGCTGGGGTAAGGAAGCTGCCGTGAATCGAGTCCAAGATTTTCCTTTCGCGATGATCGCGTGAGACATTTCTAGTCACGATGGCGCCGCATCGCATTAATGACAACACAGCTCATGATATTCGGGTGCGGGTCGCCGAGCTGGAAGCGCGGGTGCGGTGGCTGGAAGGCAAACTCAAAAAAGTGGCTCTGGCAGCCAAAGTGAAGCCCGAGCCCGTCATCAAAGGGGCAATGCGCGCTCGCTGCCCAAGCTGTTTTGCCCAAGTTCCTCGCGGGAAGCGCGGCCAAAATTGCGTGTATTGCGGTTTTTCTTTTGACGTGGTCGCTCCTGTGCGACCGCGCAGAGCACGCTAAGCTGCTCTCGTGACGCGGCCGCCCGAGGCACATCGATGTCGTGTCTTCGTGGTCGAAGATCAACCCTCGCTCCTCGAGAACCTGGTCAAGGTGCTGAGTTTGTTCCCCGAAATTGAACTCGTCGGCACGCAGCAACACGGTGAACCGGCCGTCGCCCAGATGGTGCGATGCCTTCCCGATGTCGTCTTGCTCGATTTGGAACTTCCTGACATCGACGGCATTGAAGTCACCCGAAGACTCAAGCGAGTCGTTCCTGAAGCTGAGGTGCTGATTCTGACGTCTTTTGACGATGAACAAAGGGTTTACCTAGCGATGCAGGCTGGGGCGTCAGGGTACCTGGTCAAGCGAGTGGGTCCTGCGAAGATTCGTTCGGCCATTGAGGAGGTGTGGCACGGCGGTACCGTGCTGGAAGCCGCAGTCGCTCGGCGTTTTTGGAACTATTTCCAGTCGGTCCAAACGAGAAGCGCACCGGCCGAAGATCCTTGGGGCTTGTCCACCACAGAATGTGACGTGCTGCGCTTTGTGGCCAAAGGTCTTTCGAACGCTGAAGTGGGCCAGGTGATGGCGCTTGAGAGACGGTCGGTGCGTACGCATTTGAGTCACATCTATCGAAAGATGGGAGTCAGTTCGCACGTTGAGGCCGTGGTGTTGGCGCTGAAGAAAGGCGTCGTCGAACTGTAAATCAACGCTTCGGGCAGGGCCGTTGCGTTGATTCCTCGCGCGTACGGACGCTCTCGTGAGTACGTTCAAAGACCAATCGTTCGCATTTGCAAGGAGCCTTGATGGCAACCCGTACTGCCGCTCGTTCAAAAAAAGCATCTGTGCCATTGCCACCGGCGCTGAAGGCCATCGCTGATTCGGTGATTGAAACCACCCTGCCCAACGGCATGCGCGTGCGTTTGTTGCCCTCAGACGCTGTGCCCACCTGCAGTTACTACACGTTTTTTCGAGTCGGAGCTCGAAACGAGCGCCCAGGCATCACCGGCATCAGTCACCTCTTTGAGCACATGATGTTCAATGGAGCGAAGAAGTACGGGCCGGGCAAGTTTGACCGCGTGCTCGAGTCGAATGGCGGAACTTCAAACGCCTACACCTCGAACGATCTCACCGTTTATTACGAAGACTTCATGTCAGAAGCGCTCGAACGCGTCATCGACCTCGAAAGCGATCGCATGCGCTCACTTCGCGTCACTCCCAAGATGCTCGAGAGTGAACGACAAGTGGTGATGGAAGAACGCCGGTTGCGGGTCGACAATGAAATCGGCGGCCTGATGGATGAAGAACTTTCCTCGCTGCTGTGGAAAGCGCACCCTTATCGCTGGCCCGTGATCGGCTGGATGAAAGACATCGAAAACATCAAGCGTGAAGATTGTCTCGAATACTTCAAGACTTTTTACGCTCCCAACAATGCCACCTTGTACCTCTCTGGCGATTTTGAGCCTCAGAAAGCGATGGCGCTGATTCAGAAGTACTACCGGGGTATTAAGCCAGGCCCGGCGTTACCTCCGGTGCTCGATGCTGAACCAGATCAAAAGGGTGAACGGCGCGCCGAAGTGCGTCACCCCGCTCAAGCTCCAACGTTGATGATCGCCTGGCGCGGCCCTCAGGCCACCGACCCAGACACCTTGGTGCTCGATGTTTTGCAGTACGCACTTTCGGTGGGCCAATCGAGCCGTCTGACTCGGGCGCTTGTTTTTGCCCAAGAAGCTGTGGTGGGTGTTTCCGTCGATTGGACATGGCGATTCGACCCTGGTGCTTTCACCGTGCTCCTCGAACTCAAGCCTGATGGCGACCCGAAGAAGGCCGAAGCCGCGCTCTACGTTGAACTTCAAAAGGTGGCCCAGCACGGTCTCGAACCGCGAGAACTTGAGAAAGCGAAGAATAACTTGGCTGCGCACTTACTCAGAGAATTGGCCACGAATAACGGTCGAGCGCACGCCTTGGGCACCTACGAGTTGATGCTGGGTGATTGGCGAGATGGGTTGGCGCTCCCCAACCGTTATGAAGCCATCACAGGAGAACAAGTTCGCGCCGCCGCCGCGAGGTACTTGGCGCCGGAACATCGAGCAGTGGTGACACTTGTTCCGGTCAACGAGGTGGTGGCGTGAAGAAGCGCGCAGAAGCGACGAAGCTCAGGCCTTTGAAGTTGCCCGAGCATCAAGTCAGGCAACTTTCCAATGGGTTGACGGTGCACTTGGTTCCCCGCGGCCCGCTGCCGTTGGTTGCCGTGCGCTTGGTGATTCGCGCGGGCAGTGCTTTCGACCCTCCTGGTCGTCTCGGGGTCGGTGATTTTGCGGCGCGCCTCTTTCGTCGAGGTGCTGGCGGTCAATCAGCCGATGACATCAGCGAAACAGTCGACTTTGTCGGTGCCAATGTTGGAGGTTTTGCCAACGAAGAAAATGTCATCGTCTCGCTTTCGACTCCGTCACGACACTTCGAGCCGATGTTCGAAGTGTTGGCCCGAATTCTTCTCGAGCCCGACTTTCCAGACCACGAAGTTGAGTTGGCCCGCAGGCGCACCTTGGCCGCGTTGACCAATGATCTCGATGACCCCGGCTCGTTGGCTGATCGCGCCTTGGTTCGCGCCACCTGGGGTACGCACCCGTATGCCCACGAGACCATCGGTGGAAAAAACGATGTTGCGGCGTACACCCGAGAAGATCTCAAAGCTTTTCACTCACAACGCCTCGGTCCCAAAATCGCGCACCTGTACGTCGTGGGTGCATTCGATGTTGAAGCGGTGATGGCGACCATTGAGCGGACGCTGGGGAATTGGCATGGCGGACCGACTGAAGCCCCCCTCATTCCTGATTGGCAAGGCTTGGCTCGGCCCGGCGAGGTGTTGATCATCGACAAGCCTGAACAAACGCAGGTGCAGATGCGCATCGGAGGCCATGGCGTGCGCCGCGGTCACCCTGATCATTTTCCTTTAGTGACCATGAATACCGTGCTCGGTGGGGGCTTCACCTCGCGCCTCGTGACCGAGATTCGAGTCAAACGGGGCTTGTCGTATGGCGCCGGGAGCTCATTTGACATGATGAGCGTGGCGGGCACCTTCACCGTGTCTTCATTCACTCGAACGGAAAGTATTACCACGCTCATCGACGTCGCTTTGGCAGAGGTGAGAAAGATGAGGGAAAGCGGCCCTCGCAAAGCAGAACTTTCGACAGTGCAGCGGTACATTTCTGGCCTTTACCCCGGCCGGCTTGAGACGAATGAAGCCGTCTCAGGAGCCATCGCTGACGTGGTGCACTACGGCCTGACCGATACGTGGATCTCAGAATACCGCGAGAGGATTGCAGCGGTAACGGTGAAAGAGGCTGCCGCGGCGGCGCAGAAGCATCTGTTCGGAGGCGAACGGTGCATCGTGTTGGTGGGGAACGCTGAAGCGCTCCGGACCAAAGTCGACCACTATGGCCCGGTCACCGTGTGGCGCCCTGCAGATCTTGAGTAGGCCTTCTTTGATGCAACTCGAAGTGCTCCATTCGAACGAGGGCTTCATCGCCGTAGACAAGCCCGCGGGTATGATTGTGATTCCTGGCCGAGGGCCTGATGATGCGCATTGCGTGCGAGACGTGATGACGCAGCAGTTGGGTCGACGGGTTTGGGTCTGTCACCGCATCGATCGCGATACCTCGGGGGTACTGCTTTTTGCGCTCAATGAGGCTGCTCATCGGGCGGCGTCGATGGCGTTTGAACAGGGCGGGGCGAAGAAAAAATACCTCGCGTTAGTCGAAGGCGTGGTTCCCGGCCCTCTCGATATTCAGCTGCCGCTTGCGGTGGGGCGAAAGGGGAAAATGCGCATCGCTTTCGACGGAGAAGAGGCGAAAGCATCTCGCACTTTGGTCCGCGTCGTCGAAACATTTCGAAACGCCACTTTGGTTGAGTGCGCGCCTCTGACTGGGCGCCAACATCAGCTTCGAGTTCACCTTCGCGCCCAGGGCCACCCGTTGCTCGTCGATCATCAATACGGTCGGAAAGAGCCTTTCAAGGTTGGAACGCTGATGCTTGAGCGAACCCCGCTCCATGCCGCCTCGCTGACCATCGATGCACTCGGTCTTGACATCAATTCTCCACTGCCCCTCGATATGTCGTCAGCCGTGGCCGCGCTTCGCGAAAGAGCGTTAACTCTGCGTTGATGGCGGCGTTTTTCCGTGCACCAACGTCTTGTCTTCCTGTTTGAAACCCACTTCGACTTTGTCACCGCGCACGGCGCGAACCAGACCGAGGCCGAAGGTGGGGTGATCGACGATGTCATCGACGGCGAAAGTTTCTCGGGGTGAATATTTCTTCGCTCGAGTGAGATCTTTGCCTCGAAACTGCTCGTCCCACGAGATGACGACGACTGGAGCACGCTTCGGTGCGGTGCTGGCAGAGGCGCGCTTGGGCGCCGCGAAAGACGTGCTCTTCACTAAAGGCTGAATGCCGCGGTACTGGTGTTCTCCTCCGCAGGTGTTGCATTTCACCTTCACCACTTTGGGGCCCACCATGGCAATGATGGTGTGTGCGAGGTTCAGTTCGCATTTGCCGCAATTGGCATCAATCTCTCCGCCGACCCGAGTTGCGCTGTGCGTCGTCATTGCGGTTTAGGGGAATAACAGAATCTAAAGGGCATAGAAGCATCATCCCCTCGCTTGTTTGCGCGGGCGGTGACATAGAGTATCCGTCTACGCATGCCGTTGGAAACAGACAGCCCACCGCAGCCCCCTAAGCCGAACGTGGTGCATGCGGCGATCGAAAGCATTGGGCTTGGGATCTACCGTTTTGTCGAAGAATTGGGAGGCCTCGCCTCTCTGCTCTTCAACATCGTCAAATGGGGGGTGCGCCCTCCTTATCGGCTGCAGAACGTTTTTGCGCAGCTTGACTTTGTAGGCGTGGGCTCAATCTTTATCGTCGCGCTCACCGGTCTCTTTTCGGGCATGGTTTTCGCCCATCAAAGTTGGCGCGCTTTTGAACTGTTCAATGCCGAGAGTTTAGTGGGGCCGACCGTTTCGCTCACTATTACGCGTGAATTGGCGCCCGTGTTTGCGGCGCTGATGGTGACCATGCGGGCTGGCAGCGCGATGTGCACTGAATTGGGCACCATGCGTGTCACTGAACAGGTCGATGCGCTCGAGACCATGGCCGTAAACCCGATTCAGTACTTGTTGGTGCCTCGCGTGTTGGCGGGGTTGATGATGGTGCCGTTGTTGGTGCTTATTTTTGACTTGCTCGGCTTGGGCGGTGGGTACTTGGTGGCGGTGGTGCTCAAGGCGCTGTCGGCGGGTACCTTTGTCACGCGCACTCGCCAATGGCTTGACCTCGATGATATTGGCGAAGGCTTAGTCAAAGGGGCCGTGTTCGGGCTGTTCATCGCTTTGGTGGCTTGTTTCAAAGGCTTTCATGCCAAAGGGGGAGCGAAGGGGGTGGGCCAGGCCACCACTGAGGCGATGGTGACTTCTGCGTTGGGAATTTTCATTCTCGATTACATCGTTGGCGTGGTGCTCCACTGATGGCGAACGAAAAGAATCAGGTGCCCAGTGCGCCGATGATTGAGATCGTCGATCTCCACAAGTCATTCGGCGGCACGCAGGTGCTCAAGGGCATTTCTCTAAGCGTGCCTGCGGGCAGCACGTTGGTTATTTTGGGTGGCTCGGGCAGTGGAAAAACGGTGTTGATGAAACACATGATTGGCTTGCTCAAACCCGACAGTGGGCAAGTGCTGGTCGAAGGTGAAGATTTGGTGCCGATGAGTGAAGAGCAACTTGAACAGGTCCGGCGTAAATTCGGCATGGTGTTTCAAGCCGCCGCACTCTTCGACTCAATGACGGTCTATGAAAACGTCTCATTTCCACTGCGGGAGCACCGAAAAGACTTGAGCGTCGACGAGATGCGTCAATTGGTGCGTCAAAAGTTGGGCATCATGGGGCTCAAAGACGTCGAGAACAGGTTTCCGGCTGATCTCTCAGGAGGCATGCGCAAGCGCGTAGGCTTGGCTCGAGCCATCGTGATGGATCCCAAAATTGTGCTCTATGACGAGCCCACCACGGGCCTTGACCCCATCACCACCGACTACGTCGATGAAATGATTCTTGATGCCAAGAAAGAATTGGGGGTGACTTCGGTGGTCATCAGCCATGACATTGCCTCTGCCTTCAAAGTCGCTGACAACATTGCATTCTTGTATCAAGGCCAAATCGTGGACCAAGGTCCCCCGTCGACGCTTCGGCATTCGCAGCACCCGGGCGTGAAATTGTTCCTTCAGACTTGGTTTGGGAAAAACTAAGAGCGTGAGTTCATTGTGAAGAAATTCGTCACCCCGTTTCGAGTCGGTCTATTGGTGATCGTCGCCGGAGCGATCTTCGTTTTCTTCATGGCCTTCGTAAAGAAGGGCGGCATGAAAGAAGATGAAGGCGTCACAGTCTTCGCTTACTTCCGTGATGCGTCGGGCTTGAACGCGCGCAGTCGGGTGCAGATCGCCGGCATTGCCGTAGGAGAAATCGTCGAAATTAAGCTTGAAGGCATTAAGGCCAGAGCCTCGATTCGCATTCGCCGCGACATTCATGTGCGCCAAGACGCCACGTTGACCAAGCGCTCTGAATCGCTGCTCGGCGACTACATGTTAGACCTCACGCCCGGCACGGACGAATTCCCGGATCTCAAAGACGGAGACGAAATTAAGCGGGTTCTCGACGCCCAGGGCATGGAGCAGCTGTTTGGAACCCTCACCACCATTACCGCCGACATTCAATCGGTGACCGGTTCGCTCAGGAACGTTTTGGGAGGTGTTCAAGGTCAAGGCAGCATGGAGACCATCATCAAAAACATGGTGGAACTGACAGACACCATGCAGAAGATGATTGGAGACAGTGCTTCGAAGCTCGATCAAATCTTAGGCAACATTGAATCGGTTTCAGGTGATGTGAAAAAGCTGACCGGCAAAGAGTCTGATTCAATCTCGAACATCGTTCATAACGTCGAGACGGTTTCGAGCGATGTGCGCGAGGTGGTGGCGGCGATTAAGAAAGTGGTTGGCGAAAACGAAGGTGAAGTGGGCACTGGCATCACCAGCCTCAAGGAGACCTTGGCCCGCCTTGATCGTTCGCTGGCGAACATCGAGCAAGTCACCATTGACGTCAAAGAGGGTAAGGGTGCCATTGGCGCCTTGGTGGCCAACGAGCGTTTGGGTCAAAAACTGGCAGATACGGTGGAAGATGTAGCCGATTTTGCCGGCCGGCTGACCGGGCTGGAAGTCGAAGTCGGGGTGAAGGCTGACTACTTCCTCAATCAGCGGGCGGCGAAAACGTTTCTCCAGATTCGCCTCGTTCCCAAGCCCGACAAGTACTACCTCATCGAAGCCATTGATGACCCGCGAGGGCGAGTTGAGACCATCTACTTGCAGCAGAACCCGCCGAACGCGGGTGACCCGGTGGTGCAGAAACAGACCATCACCACCGAGGCGATCAAGTTCAGTGCTCAATTCGCTAAGCGCTATTCGTTTCTGACGTTGCGCTTCGGGATCATCGAATCATCGGGTGGGTTGGGGCTCGACTTTACGCTGCCCATGCGTTTTCCCTGGTATTCGCGGGCGATTGAAGAAGCATTGGTCTTCAAGATTGATGCCTTCAATTTTTCGATCGAGGCCTTGCGCTTTCCCAGATTGCGCGCGGCAGTGCGGTTTACGCCCTTCGAACATGTCTACGTGAACGCCGGCATGGACGACATTTTGAACACGCCCAATCGCGATACGCTGACCAATCGTCTCATCAGCGGGCGTGACTTCTTTGTGGGCGCCGGCATCTACTTCACCGATTCAGACATCAAGTCGTTGCTCCCCGTCATTCCCAAGCCTTGACGCTTTTGAGGTCGAACTCGACCAAAAAGGTTTCTCCCTATGCGACAACTTTTGGCGATCTCGTTTCTCTTCGTTTCGAGTTGTGCTTCACGTCAGGCTCGGTCAGCGCCAGCCACTGTCCTCGCGACGGAAGATGCGGCTTCATCGCAACGCTTCGCGATTGAGACCATTGTTGGCTTGGAAGATCGTCGTTCCTTAGGTGACGGCAAGCTGATGGACATGGCCATCAACCATGCTGATGCGATGGTGCGGGAACGAGCGTTTTGGGCCCTCGGCCGCATTCAAGACCCGCACACCGCGGGGGCGATGACCGAAGGTCTCTCTGATTCAGAAGCGCAAGTTCGAGAAAAGGCTGCATTTGCGATTGGCCTTTTGGGCCTCTCCTGGGTTCCTCTTGAAGATGCAGTCAAGGCTCGTTTGACTCGGGCCCTGACGGAACAAGAAGCCATAGAGACCCGAAGCGCGGTGAAGTTGACGTTGATAGAAGCGATGGGTCGAGTTGCCACCGCTCCGTTGATTGAACGGCTGGTTGATTTGCTTAACACACCTGGCGAAGTGTCCGAGCGAGCGGCCATCTCCCTCGGTGTGGCCGCCCGTACTCGCATCGCCATTCCTCAGCGGGCTTTCCCGGCCTTGGGCTTATTGCTGAAATCAGAAAACCCTCTTGGGAGCCGCTTTGGCGCTGCCTACGCGCTGGCGCAAACCAAAAACCCGCTCGGGAAAATGCATTTGGCCAAGTGCGCCAATGACGAAGCGTCTGAAGTACGCGCGCTGTGCGCCAAAGGTCTTGGGGACACTGCAAGCGAGAGTGACGTGCCGACCCTCAAACGGTTGCTCGATGATGCAGACTACCGAGTCGCTGTAGAAGCCACGCGCTCGTTGGGGAAGCTGTCAAATCGCTGCAAGGCCGCAAGCTGCCCGCAATTGGTTGCGCTTGGCGAGCTCTCTTTTCGAGTGGAACGGCTGCTGAAGGGCGATGCAACCGGCGGAGGACAACCGCTTTTGGCGCTGGCGCAGCAGAAGCTCCCGCCGGCGAGTAGAGCACTTTTGCAATCACTCCGAGCGCAGCTGGTTCCAGCCAAAAGTGCCGAAGAGCAAAACATTCAGCATGACGCGGCAAAGCTCGATTGCCGGTTGGCGGCGGCGCTCGATCGTCTTGGGGGTACGTTGCAACTGATAAAAACCTGCGGCTTCGGGCTCGTTGACGAAATTCGACGGTATGAGCTCGGTCTGCAAGTGCTTGGTGACGCCGCACGCGAGGGGGCGGTCGATCGAGTCAAGCTCATCGCCGAAATCGAACCATTGCTCAATCACTCGAGTGCTCGAGTGAAGCTGGCAGCAGTCGAGCTGCTGGGTGAATTGAAGAACCCTGCGGCTCAAGCATTGGTCCGCAAGCTCATCGCGACTGACGATGTGGTGTTGAGCGCAGCGGCCGCAGCAGCTGCGGCGAAGTTGGGCGACAAAAGCCAAATTGCCGCGATTCGGCAGCTCGCAACGAAGGCAGGTACTCTCGTCGACGTCGCGCCCACCATCGCTGAAGCACTGGCCACGCTCGGTGCTCAAGAGGCAGTGGGAGATCTCGAGTTGTGGCTCAAATCACCCGAGGCCTCCATTCGACAGTCAGCAGCTGAAGCCCTGTCTCGGCTCAAAGGCGAAGCGGTGACGGCTGAACGAGTGGAATTTGCCTCGAACAAAAGCCCGCTCC
>JAYUVR010000146.1:0-4052 GCA_043753955.1 Archangium sp.
GGGGAAAAAAAGAAGAAGCGAAGAAGCTGCTTTTCGATGCCATTTGGGCCGCCGACCGCGCTCGCACGCCCGAATTACGGGCTCGAGCATGGCTCGAATTGATGGAAGAGTTTAGTAAGAGCGGTCAAAAAGCAGAATGCATCAACGCCGGCCAAAGTGCTTCAGCGGCGTTGGAAAGCATGGAAGTCATTCCAGCGCGTTGGGCCAGCTGGGTGGCGGTCGCCTTTGGAAACGCTTGGCGTCAATTTGGCGAGCCGCTGCGAGCCATCGAGTACTACCGCCAGGCCATTCAGTTGGCTGGGACCAATCTCGACTTCGCCGCTTCAGCTGAACTCGGTTTGGCGACTGCCTTGAAAGCAACGGGCAAGCTGTCCGAGGCCGATGACATGGCGCGCACGGGCCTCAAAAGAATACAGATCGCCAAGGGGCAAGGGCACCCCAACGTGGCCGCAGGCCAGTCTATGTTGGCAAACATACTGAAGGCAGAGCAGAAACTAGAAGAATCACTGCAACTGTACCAAGAGGCCCTCGCCACCTACACAGAAGTGTACGGACCTCAGCATCTCAATGTGGCGGCGGCGCACGCCAGCTTGGCTGGTCAATACCAAGGCATGGGCCGCTTTGATGACGCCATAGAACAGTACAAACAGAGTGTCGGCATCTTCCAATCGCTGGGAGAAGACAGTCATCCCAACTTGGCGACAACGTATAATAATCTCGGTCTTTTGCTGACAATTCTGGAAAGACCCCAAGAAGCGCTCCGGTATCTGCAGGAGGGCATTCGCATCAATGAAAAGAAATCTCTGGGGAATGTAAGAATGGCTCGTCTTCACGACAATCTGAGCAACGTCTACATTCAGTTGAAGCAACCCCAAAAAGCCGTCAGCGAAGCCAAGCTTGCTCTAAGCCTCTTTCCCAAAGCACCCGTTGACCCCGACGCCGTTTTAATCTTGGCCGACGCGCTGAGGTCGGCCAGCCAAATAGATGCCGCCAACAAGGAATACCTTCGTGTGGAAAAGCTCATTTTGGGTAAAGAATATACTCAGTATCTAAGAGCAGCGGCTCAATTCGGGCGAGCGATAGGCCTCGCTTCAAGCCAGCCGTCAAAAGCAAAAGCGATGGCAATCGAAGCCCGGGCCGTGCTCAAACAAGACCCGACTGAAGTGTTGCGGGTAAAGGAAATCGACGCCTTCTTAAGCAAACGCGCACTTCCTAAGTCTTGAAGTATGTTGACTTAAGACTGTCTCAGCCAAGACGGGCGTCGTGAGAATTCTCTGAAACTCGCCATCGTTGACCCGCGACATCAACGCCTCGTTTGAGCTCCTAGAGAGGGGCACTCAAAGCAAACCCTCGATCTCTCAACCGTGTCGCTGGCGCGTCAATTGCTTAGGTGCGCGGCAATGATTTCTAGATTTCTTTTCCTCGCAGCAGTTTTGTTTCTCAGTTGTTCAAGCCCCTCAGAAATGTGCAAGTCGTTGAGGGTGGGTCAGTCGGCGGAAGGTCTGCCGCTCACTCGCATCGAAAGCATTTTCTCACAGGGGCTCTATGGGATGGCGGTAAGCAACCACGCAGGTACCGGGGCAGATTTCGATGAAGGGCCCGTTTCAGAGCAGCTGTGCTGTTTGGCTCAGCAAAGTCAGATAGAGCCTTACTCGCAATGCACGCCTGAAATTTTGGAATGCGCTCAGTGGCCGGGAGTGGAAGTGTATGCAGTTGGGAAACCTTACGCGGCGAATGACCCAGAAGCCGATTATGCGTATTTCTGCAGCATCGCTGTGAGGGACAACATCATCATCGCCATCTGGGGTCGCACATTTAGTTAACCAACGCGGGATCTTTCGCAGCAATGGGCTTCTCGAAATCCGAAAGTGTTTCCATCCACTCGCCTTATAAGAGGAACCTTCCAGTTACCGCGTCTGGAAACAAGTCTTTCAAAAATCCGTTCCGCGTTCAGTGGCAAGTATAAATGGTCCACCGATCGCCCGCTCCTACAGCTCCGGAACCCTCAGTGCCATCGAACCAACGCCCGTGCCAGGTATTGGTTGTTCCATCGAGATACCGAAGTGCATACCAATATGCGCCCATCGCGCCGGCCATGAAGGTGCGATTGGTGTCACCTGCGCCACTGATAAGGTTGATTCGACCGCAGACCTTGCGATCGTCACCCCAGGTATTCCAGTACGGGTTGAGAGTGACATCGTCAAGCGGGCTCACTTTGGCCATGTCGTCAGACCTATTCCAACACAGCCAACCATACTGAAACAGTTCCGCCCGCTTGGCTGGGGAAGGCCAATACAGAGCGACAGCTGTTCCTTGCTCGATGAAATCAAACTCCGTCACACAGTTGAGACCCGCATTGCCCAATTGATCAAGTTTGGTTTTGTCGGCAGCGCTCATCAAGCCGTTGGCAGAAGAAGTCGCTACGCTGTACGAAGTATTGCTGTCGGGCGAGCAGTCGGCGATGCCACTGGCCGAGATAGAACGTACATAATTTCCAGTCGGGCAACTGGGTTGAGCGGACCAGTTCTGTACTGTCGATGCAATCGCGATGGTTCCTGTGTTGGTAATGGTGCCGCCAGTCAACCCAGTGCCAGCCACAATCGAGGTCACAGTGCCTCCAGAATTGAGATCGGCAGCGCAGACGACGTTCCCTGAAGTGGGGTCGATGCCGCTCACCCGATTGTTGACACCCGTACACGCAAGGGCCGCCCCCTTCGGGAGGTAGGTTCCGGCGTGGTGATGGTCGCTGTGGGCCACGGTATTCGCTGTACCTGAGCCCGCGAAATCGACGGATAAGCTGAGGTCACCGGTTGCACCTCCACCCAAGAGGCCTGCGGACCCGGTGACGCTGCTGATGCCACTGACGCCCGCGTCGTTGAAAGTGACTGCGGAAGCTTGGCAGGTCACCGTGCCATCGGTGTTGATGCGTCGAATGGCTGTGCCAAGGCCACACTCGTTCGACACCCGTTTCTGAATATCAGGCTCGCTCAAGGCCCCAATTCGACCGGCTACGGTGCTGCGCAACGCATAGGGCACGCTCAACACCGCTGTTCTGGGCGCAAGTACAGTTCCCGCGACCGTCACTTCTAAATACAAGGTCTGACCGGTGAAAACAGCATCGGTCAATGGGCTCAAAGCGCCCAAATCGAGATTGACGTCGCCATTGACTACCGTCACTTGAGTGCGGGTCTCGAACCAAATTTCCGAACCGCCCAGCTGAGTAGGAAACAGTCTAAAGATAAAGTCTCGCTCGCCATTCACGGGCGCGCCGTTGTCGACAAGGCGAGCTGTGAAACTCAATTGGGTGGGCACTGGGCTCTGGGCAAACGCAGTGCAGCTGAAGGCCAAGCCAGTCACAAGCATGGCCTGTAAAATGGGTCGGTACGGGTGAAGTGACTGGCCCATCGCGCCAAAAAGGCGCTGAAGCGCGCTGGGTGCGACAACCACACATGGAAACACGACTTGGCGAATTCTCATCGGAGTGGGCGGCCCTTACATTCAAGAACAAGAAGAAGAAACCCACAAACCAACATGATGCTTTCTGTTGTCTCAGTTTGCGCACCTACAGGCATCGCCAAAGGGGCACACTTCAGCTATGCGGCTTTTGTCGCAAGCCACTGCATCGTCTTTTTCCTCGCGAGTAATCTCTCTAACCATGCGTCTTCGCTCTCTTTTGGTTTTGTTTCTTCTCACCGTGGCCATGGCCTGTAGACCTCGGCTCGATGGGGCGAAATGTGTGACCACTGAAAACTGCCCCGATGGGCAATTTTGCCTTGATGGGAGATGCGCCTTCGGAAGCGATACGGGCGGTGGAGGCGGCGGCAGTGATGGAGCAGGCGGAGGCGGAAGTGGCGGCGGAACCGCAATAGACCCAGCTGACGGAGGCATGAGTCTTAAGGTCTATGAGTTTACGCCTGCCAGCGGGCAGCTGCAGGGCGGGTCAATGACACTTGAAGTCCACATTGGCGCTGGGACCTCAGGAACAAAAATGACGGGCGGTACGCTCGAGGTCACCGGAGCTGCAGCCATACGTCGATGAGTCGGCATGGCAA
>JAYUVR010000147.1:0-27599 GCA_043753955.1 Archangium sp.
TTCGGAAGGCATCATCTGCGCCTTAGAAACGGCTCATGCGGTGCATTGTGTATTGCAATTGGCGCAGACGCTACCCAAGGGCTCTCACCTGCTGGTCAACATTTCGGGTCGAGGCGACAAAGACTTGGCCACCATCGAGCGAGAGGTGAAGTTGTGAGCATCGAGCGATTGCGTCAGGCATTTTCAAAGCGCAAGGCGCTCATCACCTACTTCATGGGCGGCGACGGTGGCGTCGAACAGAGCGTGAAGAATGCCGTCGCCTTCCATCAAGCAGGGGCCGACGTGGTGGAACTGGGTTTTCCTTTTTCCGACCCGATTGCCGATGGAAGAGTCATTCAGGCAGCGGCCGAGCGCTCGCTCAAGCGAGGCACGACGTTGACGACGGTGTTAGAGATTGCGAAGCAAGTGCGAAAACAGGCCGAAGTTCCCCTGGTGCTGATGGGCTATCTAAATCCAGTGTTGGCTTTTGGTTTCGAGCGCTTTGCGGCGAGCTGTGCAGAAAGCGGAGTCGACGGTGTGATTCTTCCCGACCTCCCGCCCGAAGAGGCTGCCCAATGGTGCGCTGCAGCGAGCCAGCATGATGTGGCGACCATTTTTTTACTCGCTCCTACAAGTACGGCGGAACGCGAACGAGCCGTTGTCGCCGCCTCGACAGGGTTTGTCTATTTCGTAGCAGTCACTGGCGTCACCGGCGCCAGGGCGGAACTGCCTGACATTCGCCCCCACGTGGAACGGGTGCGGAAACAATCGAAGATTCCGGTGGCGGTTGGCTTTGGAATATCGACTCCAGAACAAGCCCGCGCAGTCGCCGAATTCAGTGACGGCGTGGTGGTCGGTTCGGCCTTGGTTGACCGGCTCGCCCAAGGCGAGTCTGCTTCCAGTCTCGTTTCTTCATTTCGTGCAGTTCTTTAAGACAGAGGAATCACCGTGCTCATTGTCATGAAGCCCCGCTGTACCCCCGAAGACATTCAGGCTGTGGAATCGTTGATTCGTTCGCTCGGTTTTGCGCCGCACCCCATACCGGGCGAAGGGCGCGTGGCCATCGGCATCACCGGAAACCCAGGTGCCATTGACCCAGAGCCTTTCTTGGCTCTCAACGGAGTGGCCGACGCCATTCGCGTCACCCAACCCTTCAAGCTGGTGAGTCGCGAAGTGAAAGAAAACGACACCATCGTGCGGGTCGGAAATACGGCTTTCGGCGGCGGGCATCTGGCAGTCATCGCCGGGCCCTGCGCGGTGGAAAGTCGCGAGCAGATTTTGGAAACAGCCAGGGCCGTCAAGGCCAGTGGTGCCACTTTGCTGCGCGGGGGGGCGTACAAGCCACGCACCAGCCCCTACGACTTTCAGGGTCTCAAGGAAGAAGGGCTCGAGTTGCTGGCTGAGGCGCGAAAAGAGACGGGGCTGCTCATCGTCACCGAAGTCAAAGACACAGAGAGCATCGAGCGCGTGGCTGCCGTGGCTGACATGCTTCAAATCGGCGCGCGCAACATGCAGAATTTTTCCTTGCTGGAACGGGTGGGCGAACTGCGGAAGCCCGTTCTTCTCAAACGTGGGCCCAGTGCCACGGTGAAAGAATTGCTGATGGCTGCGGAATACATCGTGGCGCGAGGCAACACTCAGGTGGTGCTGTGTGAGCGCGGCATTCGCACCTTTGAAACCGCGTCGCGCAACACGCTGGACATCAATGCCGTGCCCATTCTCAAGTCGCTTACACACTTACCAGTCATCGTAGACCCATCGCATGCAGTGGGCATTCGCAAGCATGTGCCCGCGGTGGCTCGGGCCGCCATCGCGGCGGGCGCTGATGGGCTCATCGTCGAAGTGCACCCTACTCCTGACCGCGCGTTGTCCGATGGTCCGCAATCGCTCACCCCGACTCAATTCGATGAACTGATGAAGGATGTCCGGGCCTTGGCTGCGGTACTCCGTCGCGGGGAAGCTTCTGGGTCAGCCTGACTCGTGGTGCTCTGTGGTGGTACCCCGAGAGCGGCGCACCCACTGAAATGCGTTTGCCGTCTTTCGCCGCGATGCGCCTTTTAGCGGTACGTACAACTAGAGTACGGTGTACTGACGGAGACACGATGGCCACCAAAAAACTTGTACGAACAGGCAACAGTCTTGCTTTTGTATTGGACAAAGCGCTGCTTGAACAAACTGGGATAGATGCCGATACCCAACTCGAAGTCTCGACCGACGGTCAGGTGATTGTCCTTTCGCCGGTTCGCACCGCCAAGCGGACCACGAAACTCAGAAAAGTAATGGAAAAAGCCCATTCCGAGTACGCCGGAGCTTTCCGACGATTGGCCAAATGAAAGACCCCGCTTTTCTTACACTCGATGAAGCGCTGGCTTTACATTTTGATCAAATCGACCGCTACGGAGGTCTTCACGGCGTTCGTGATCTCGGCCTTCTTGAATCAGCTCTGGCGATGCCTCGAGCAACATTCGGAAATGAATTCTTGCACGCAACTATCGAAGAGATGGCAGCGGCTTCTCTATTTCACTTAGTCAAGAATGACCCGTTCCTAGATGGGAACAAACGTACCGGTTTGGCCGTAACGATTGCATTCCTCGGCCTCAATGACTTTCACCTTCTGGCTACCGAAGACGAGGTTGTTTCCTTAATTATTGCAATTGCAGAAGGTCGAACCGAGAAGCCAGACATAGCCCTATTCATTCGGTCGCACTTCGAGCGTATGGAATTCTGAATCAAACGAACGTCTAAAACATCAAATCTCGAAATAAATAGAACAGCACTGGCAGAAGCATTCCCAATACCAAAAAGAGTATGAAGACGTACTGCAGTACCAACAGGGCCAGCGACGGCCATATGGTTTGAAACCAACTCAACGAATAGACACGCTTCAGGGCGACTACACCATAAACAAAAGAAATGGCGGTACCGACAACGTCCAGCCTTGGGGTGAGCCGTACCGATTGCAATCGAACCAATCAGGGCCGTGAACGCTTCGACATGAAGCGCGTAAACGAAATGCTCTGAGAAATATGTGTTCGTCTTTTTGAACCAAAAACTGAAAATAATCGCCGTGATGAGTGCATAAATGAACAGGCCCTTAGGGCTCCGCAAGTACTTCAATACCCGGCATCGATTGACGAACAAGCTGAGCAGCCCGCGTCTCGATAGCCGCATCGGGTGTCATGTCAGTGAGGCCCTCGCCGGTCGTCATCAGGCCACCGGTGATTTGATTGGCGCCAGTCGCTATCGATGATTCAGACGTGTGCTCACCGACACAAGAACGCGCTGAAAACAACAGTCCTGCGGCGACCAAAAAGACAGCCAAGGGACGGTGATATTTTGCCCGTTTTCCTTTTTTGTATTCCACCGTCAAAAAGCCCGGCACCAACAACCCTCGAACCGTAGGGAATAACTTACCGTCAACTTTGAATACAGACTCAACCAATTCTCTGCCCAGTTCACGCACCGTAAGGCGCAGACGGGAATTGCGTTGACCACAATTCCCACAATACGTGGTCGCGGTTAACGACTCACAATTCGGGCACACCACCGGTTCAGTTGACACCACAGCGCTGTTAAACCAACACGTCGGCAAAGCAAGACATGATTAATGAGGCGACCGCACCACCAACACCGGCCTACTGCTTCCCCTCAGCACCGCTTCAGCGACCGACCCACGAACCGCTCTCGAAACACCAGAGCGCCCATGCGACGAAATGACGATGGCATCGACACCCAACTGCTCTGACAAAGCCAACAAGGCCTGAGCGGGGTCTGCAGAACGAAGCACCTCAGTATTGGTCGTGACCCCGCGCTCTATGGCCGTATCAAGCGTCAACGCTCGTAACCGAGCAGCCACTTCAGCTTCAACGCGTGGGCTCGCATGTGGCATGGGGAGCACAGGCGCATACAAATCAGCCAACTGCCCGGCAACGCCTTCGACTGGCGTCACATGAGCCAACACGACTTCGCCACCTGCTTGCACCATGGTGTAGGCCCACGCGACGGCGGCGTTGCCCAGTTCAGAAAAATCAGTCGCCACTAAAACCCGCTTCAATCGAGCAGGAGGCACCATCGCCCCCGCACCTTTCCCATCAACGGGAATGAGCGCAACGCCCATGCGGGCGAGATGCAACGTCGCTGAAGCCACGCTCCACATGCGCCCAACGCCCGTGCGATTGTGGCTTCCCACCACCACCAATTGACACCGTTCGGCCTCGGCCAATTCGAGCAGATGATCAGCCACCCGGCCCAGCCCCAGTTGTGCGCGATAGAAAAGTTCTCCCTGGCCCGGCAGCGATGGAACCATGCGCTTTAAATCTCGCTCGATGAGCGACTCAACCATCGGGTCTTTGTCAGTGTATGAGAAGCGCCGACTCCCTACCCCGTAGTGATGATGGGCATCGCCCGCGTAATACACCCGGCCCACCACCACATCGAGCGGACCGACTGAACGCAGATGTGCAAGCCAACGCAGCGCGCTGGCACTGGCTTCACTTTCCTCTATCCCCAGCAAAACTCGAAACGGTTTCCCCTCTGCCCAGTCTTTAAAAGAGTCACCTTCGCGCACGACGAGTACCGGCAGTTCGGAACCGTGGGCCAGTCGCTCAGAGGTACCACCCAACTTCGCCAACGAAGAAGCGCCATGGCCCGCAGAACCAATCACAATCAACTGTGCATCATGGGCCTTGGCAAACGCTCGCACGACCGCCGAAGCCTGACCCAATTTCACCGCGCAATGCACTTCGCTTGCCCAAGCCTTGAGCCGAACCGAATTCACGCGCAAACGCTCTTCCAACAAGTCTTGCACTTGAATCTGAGCGGAGGGACTCATCTGTTCCACGTCTGGTTCTTGCGCATGAATCAGCCAGAGTGGTCGTCTCAGTCGACCAGCTAGTGCAGCCGCAGCCACTTCAGCGTGTTTGGCGTGTTCCGAAAAATCGGTGGCGCAAACGATGCTCATATCTTTCATTTCTCTTCATCGCCCGTGCCCATCATCTTGTGAGCCCGGCGAAATGAGTGCCCGTGCAAAAGTTGCAGTGGAGTCCTCTTTAAGCGCACCCCTTGCAGCAAGCTCCCTGTGATTGCATGGGACCGTCACGCCCGCGCTCGCTGCGATGCAAAGCTCAGCGTTGGGAAAGTGCGAGTGCCGCGCGCAGTAACGCATGCGCTTTGTGCAGATCAGCCCATGCGTCGATTTCTCTCAGCCGCGCTTCTGCTGTCGCTTGTTCACGCAAGTTGACAAAGAGCAGCGACGAGTCACCCAGCTCCATCTTGGTGCGCTCGCCCTCCTCCAATTGGAGCGCCACCGTCACTTCTTGCCCCGCATAGGTTATGCGCTCTTGAGCTGCTTCCCTCGCTGACAGGGCGTCTTGAATATCGACGGCCACTCGGTCTCTCACCAGCTGCACCTGCGCTTTGATTCTTGTTTGAGCTGCGCGCGCCGCCTGAAGACGACCGATAGTTGACCGATAAAGCAGCGGAACATCGAGCAATGCGCTTACTTCAATTTCTGGCTGACTTAGGGGCGCGAGCTCGGGCCGCGAAGTAGAACCAATGTCTTGGGTAAATACGACCCCGATATCCAAACCTGGAAGCACCTGATTCTGAGCAAACTCAATTTCGACTGCCTGTTGCGCGGTCTGCTTCACCATTCGCTGCACATCGGGGCGACGAGATAAAGCCTGTTCCACGTCTGCTTCTGGCCATGCTCCAGGGCCGTCGAGTGATGGAAAAGAGTTGGGCAGACGCGTCTGCGCAGGCACCACCGGTTGACCCTCGTCATCGCGCAAAAAAAGCGAGAGCTCGAATGCGGCCTGCTCGAGACTGCGTTGCGCCTGAGTCGCTTGCGCGCGTCGCTGGGCCAATGCTCGCTCGTTGTCTTGACGGTCGAACCGGGCCACCTCACCCAGTTGCGTACGAGTTGCAAGTTGAGCGTCGCGCTCTAGGGCTATCTGCAACAGCTGTTTGGCCACTTCTCGGCGCCGCCCCGCAGCGACCCAGTCCCAATAGCGATGGGCAGCCGCTCGAAAGACGTCGAGTCGCTGCTGCTCTAAGGAATAACGCGCTACATCGGCAGAAAGGTCTGCCTTGGCCAACACGGCTCGCCGTCGGTCGATGGGGCCATTGCGCACCAAGGGCACGGCCACACCCGCGCGAAGCTCACCAAGCGAAAGTGTCTCTCTCTCTCGATAGTAGTCAGGAATCTTTCCCTGCCCTAGCCGGTAGCCGGCGAAGAAATTGGCTCCCCATAAAGGCGTAGGTACTTCAACAGCGCTGTCGAGCCGCATATGAGGGTACCCGCTAATGGGCGTCACCCAACCGCGGGTCTTCCAGGCGGGGTCAAAGGCTCCGAGTGCAGAAAGGCGCTCTCCTTCCACACTGGCAATATCGGCTTGCGCCGCAACCAACGAAGGAAAGGCCCGCTCAGATGAGATGTGAAGTTCAGCCAAGGACAAAGGGCCCCCCTCTTCGGGTGACACCGCAAGCAACCAAGAGACGAGAAGGCCTTTCACTTCGACTCCCCCTTCGTTTCCTTCGCGCCTACTTCCTTCAAGGCCACGGTAGGTGGAAAGCCGTTAAAGCGACGCCATAACTCGTACCCAATTTTGACTTGATCCAAAAGAACCCACCCATTCACGCGAACGCCTTGGCGCAAGTATTTGTCTGAGGGCCACGCTTCTTCACTCTCGGGTCGAATGACGATGCGAAATCGGCCGGCCCCATCGTCTGTTGCGTCGATGAGGGCCACCTTTCCGCCAAAGGTGCCCACGGCAACCGACGGCCACCCCGAAAATTGCACTGCGGGCCAGCCTTCGAATTGGAGACGAGCCGTGCGCCCAGACGCGACCAAGGGCATGTCATTGCCGTCAATCCACAACTCTACGGCTCGCTCTGCCGTATGGGGAACAAGGGTGAGCAAAGGCTCGCCCGCCTTCGTAAAGCCGTTGCCTTGGCCTGCGCGCACCCGAAGAACTGTTCCCGCCATGGGGGCTCGAATTTCCATAGAACTTTGCCGTGCGAGGCGAACATCAACGCGAGACAATTCTGCCGCCGCATTGGCCTCTTCCGCCAAGGCGCTGGCCTCGGCGGCCTTTGCGTCAGCAATAGCTGCAGTCAAATCGTATTCACCCCGAAATCGGTCAGCATCAAGGGCCGACGACTCCCCCAATGCGGCCTGCAGCGTCGCTCGAGCGCGCTCCGCCTCAGTGGAAGTGCGAACTGTTTCGAGCTGTGCCAATTCGAGATTGCGCTGTGACGAGAGGCCTTGCTCAGCTAATTTGCTTTGGCGCTCGAGATTGCGCTGCGCGGTGTCGTGGGACGCGTCTGCCGCGGCCACTGTCTGCTTCGCCGCCCGACTGCGCTCGTTGGCCATCACGACGCGTTGCTCTGCTGCTCTAATGCCCGCTTTGCGGCTGGCTTCGAGTGATTTCTGGCGCGCCACCAATGACTCTACTCGCGACAAGGTCGCCTCGCGCCTCGCGCTCAAGGCTTCTTTCTCTTGGTTGAGGCGCTCGAGAATGAGGGGGTCATTGTCCGTCAATTCCACCAGTAAATCTCCGACTTGCACTAGCGAGCCTTCGCGCACATGCCACTGCGTTATTCGCCCTTCTATCGGCGCATCGACTTCCTGCTGTCTGTCGTTCGGTGAAAAGGCGACGACTCGCCCCTGGCCAGAGACTGTTTGCTGCCAGGGCACAATCATCGCGCCGATGGCAACCATAGCCAATACGCCCACCAGCACCCGACTCATCACTCGCAAAGACCGTGGCGTCTGCACCAGGAGCGCCGCATTTCGAAACCGAAGCTGGGGTCTCATGGTTGCTTTCCTATGCACTCTTCCAAATGCACCACGCGGGTACAGGCCGACGCCAAGCTCCCCGCTGCGTCAACAACCACTGCTAAGAGCGTCCAGGGTGCTCCGGGGTCAGTCAACGTCGAGATGCATTGCATACGCGATGCGAGAGCGAGGCCTCCGAGTGGTTCTTCCATCACAATCAATCGAGGAGTCCCGGCTACGGCGCGTGCGATCAAGAGCCTGGTCATCTGTGAGTGCGTCAGAGGCGCGCCGTCGTGCGCAAGTACCGTATCGAGCCCCGAGGGCAACTCTCGAATTTCGCCGAGCAGCCCGACTTTGTTGAGCGCCCAGCGAACGCACTCGGGGCCCACCGTGGGCCGATTGAGGCTGACGTTTTCCAAAAGAGTCCCCTCGAAGGTGTCGCCCCGGCGCACCAGCGCCACCTGTTCGCGCAGCGCCGTCGCCTGGCAACGTGAAATTTCGACTCCATCGAAGCAGACGGTGCCACCGGAGGGCACCTTGAGGCCGGATAGCCATTCCAGCAGTGGGTCACCTTCCGCTCCGACGAGTGCCACGCGCGAACCGGGTTCGAGAGTCAAGGCATACGGCGCACTTCCGTCAGTGGCGCTTAGAACTTCCACGCGCATCGGCCCACGACCGGTGAGAAGTTCTGCCCCTTCGGATTGTTCCACAGGCAAGTCGATGAGGTGGCCGAGTTTCTCAACCCCTGTGAGCGCGTCGTACATCGCATCGAGAAGTTTTCCCAACTTAGAAATCGAACTTGCCACTGCCGTAACAATCAATTCCGCAGCCACCAGTTGTCCCAAAGTCAGCGACTGCTGGAGCACCAACCAGCCGCCTAACCCCAAGAGTGCGGTGCTGGCGAATACTTGTACGCCTAGGGCGCCCATCGTCTGCCCAAAAAAGACTCTGAAATGAGCCGTACGCGCGTGCAGATAGCGTGAAGTGAGCGCATCAGCGCGTTCAGCGGCCAGTGCAGCCCCAGACTCACTGCGAAAGGCTCCTCCCGGCCGAGCCAGTTCCTGCAACCAGGCCACCAATTCGTATTTGGCTGCGCTTTCTTCAAGGCTGTGGCGCAGGCCCCGCTTGAAAGGGGTCGCTACCAACGCTACGAGCACAATCAGCACCAAATCGAAGGCCAACAAGACGGGGTGGTAAAAAGCCAAAACAATGAGGCCAATGAAAATCTGAAGTGCCGTCGCCAACCCTTCAGTCAGCAGCATTCCGGCGGCTTTCTGCACATTGAGCACTTCGAAAAATCGATTCACTGATTCCGGACCAAATTGATGGCCAGCTTCGGCTCGCCGCACCCGGGGCAATCGCCAAGCAAGGTCAGCCGCTGCGCGCACAAAGAGTCGCACTTGAATGGCTTCGACGACTCGTACCTGAAAGCCGCGTAGTGTGGCTTGAAAACCAAGCGCCGCAAACAAGAGTAACGACAGTACGATGATGGGTTGCAGCAGCGTGCCGAAGGCGACACTGCCAACCAACGCCTGCACGGCCACGGGGGTGGCCAGGGTCAACAAACCCACGACGAGTGCGTAGATGACGATGACTTGTAAGTCTTCTCGTTCGAGGGAAAGCAGCGTGCGCAGCCGCTGCCATTCCGAGAGGTGGTGGCCGCCCGAAAGCCCCTCGAGCGGCGCAGCGGGTATCACCTGAAGCCATGCATCTTTAGGCACCCCTAAGGCGGATAATTCATTGGCCGATAGCCATGCGGCTTCTTGCGCGGGCCGATGTACCTTCCAGCGATCTCCTTGACGCTCGGCTACTAAAACCCCGCCAGCGCTGAGGGTAATCATGGGCAGCATCGACCAATCGGTACTTGTCTCATTGAAGGTGACAGACATTCCTCTGAGTTTTGCGGCATCAGTGACTTGCAGGAGCGCCGTCACGAGCGCGGTTTCCGGGGCTGGTACCTCTTTCGGCAGCGATTCCCGACTTCTGCGAAAAAGAGCGACTGGATCTACCGAAACCCCAAGCAGGCGAGCGGCGCTCTCGACGACCCACACCATTGTCGCCACCAGTTCTTCGCTCACACTCGCTTGCATCGGCTCACCCATCGAAGGGCCATACCTATTTTCCACAGAAACAACCAATTGGTTCGGTCCGCAGGCTGCAGTTCTAGGCTTTAAAACCGAGCTGGCCAACCACGCTTTCGAGCAAGACTTTCCACTCTCATTTAAGGAATTTCTCGCCCGTGCACCAAAGCATATGCGGGCTCTGCTCGCGCGACGGCGTGGAAGAGCGCCCGTGCAAATCAAGCCTCGAAAGGCGCAGTCGCGAAATTCAAAAAGGTATGCGTTGGGAGTCGGCAATTTCGGCGGCATTGCAAGATAAGTAATGTTTCCAAATTGGAAACAGATGATTCCAATCAAGTGATGGATGGTTTGCTTGTGAGAGAGTTGCGGTCGGTGGTACCAGCTGCCCGAAAGCTGAGTCGTTCGCACCCCAACCACAAATCACGAGAGTGTAATGTCATTCGGACACAAGAAGCGGGTTGTACTGGGTTTGGTCGCATTCTGTTTTGGCGCAGGGGCCGCATGCCTTGGACCGCAGGACGTTCAAACACAGCGAGAAACGGCTGAGCCAAGCAGTGAAGTGACTGAAGAGTCTTCCCTGGTGGACGTCGACGCCGACCACCTCGGTCGAGAGGTGTCCTCTCCGGTACGACTGGCTGACGGTGACGAATACAGGCTGAAAATTCGCGCCCTCATTGCGCACGGCAGCAAATTATTCTCGGCCGTGTGGACGCCCCAAGAAGGAGGCGGGCGGCCCCTGACGAAGGGCAACGGGAACCCTCTGGCCGATCTTTCTGACCCCCTGATTTTCCCTCGAAACTTCAATCGAATTTCAGCGATGGACTCGAATTCGTGCGCCAGCTGCCACAACACCCCGTTTCCGGGTGGCGGCGGTCATTTTACAGCCAACGCATTTATTCCGGGGCAGCGCTTCGACTTTCTCACTTTCGATAGAAATGACCTCCTCAAGGGCAAGGGGAACCTTGATGAGCGAGGAATGCCGACCAATCTCATCACCTTTGGCAAGTCTGACGGTGCGACCAATTCGCGAGCCACCATTGGCATGTTCGGAGCCGGCTACATCGAGATGCTCTCGCGCCAAATCACCACCGAGCTTCAAGCAATTCGTGACTCGATTCCCGCTGGTGGCTCGAAGGTTCTCAGCTCAAAGGGCGTTCAGTACGGAAAGCTATCAAGAGATGCGGCCGGAAACTGGAACATGAACCTTGTCGAAGGCATTACCAAGCAGAGCCTGCATTCGACTGGGCCTGCGGACCCTCCGTCGTTGATCATTCGACCCTTCCACCAACAGAGCCTGGTGGTCTCGATTCGTGAATTTACGAACAATGCAATGAATCATCACCACGGCATTCAAACCACCGAGCGCTTCGGAGCGAACACTGACCCCGATGGCGATAACTTTCGCGATGAGATGTCGCGCGCCGACGTGACGGCTACCTCAATCTTTCAGGCGACATTGCCGGTGCCGGGTCGAGTGATTCCTCGCCACCCGAAGGTTGAGAAGGCGGTCCTGAACGGAGAGGCGAAGTTCGCTCAAATCGGCTGCGTCAACTGTCATCGCGCGACCCTTCCGCTAGACAAGCAGGGGTGGGTGTACAGCGAGCCCAACCCATTCAACCCGCCCAAAAACCTTCAAACCAAAGACGCAGAGCCCGTTTCTGTAGACCTCACCGGGCCTGGCGTGCCCGAGCCGAAACTGTCGGTCAAAAACGGCGTGGTGGAAGTACCGGCCTATACTGACCTCAAGCTTCACAACATTTCCACCGGTCCGAACGACGGGAACTGCGACCCCATAGACATGTCAGAAGACTCGACCGTTGGCATGGGTGCGCCCAACCCCGCTTTCTTTGCTGGCACGTGCATGTTCTTAACCAAGAAACTTTGGGGCGCCGCAAACGAGCCGCCCTTCTTCCACCACGGCAAATTCACCACCTTGCGCGAAGCCATTCTGGCGCACGCCGGTGAAGCATCGAACGTGACCACGGCTTACAAGGCGATGGCGAAGGGCGACCAAGACTCAGTCATTGAGTTCTTGAAGACGCTTCAGGTGCTCCCGGCCGGAACGAAGGCGCTGGTGGTTGACGAGCGTGGAAGACCTCGCGAGTGGCCCCCGCGCGACAATTACTAACGAGCCTGGGTTTGAGGGGCGGCCGGAACGCCCCTCAGCTGTTCCAGTCTGGCTCTCGGCCATGAATCAACCGCAGTAGATCGCCAAAAAAGCTACCTTGTGTGGTTGCATGGAAGCCTCGCCCCGGCAAAGAAGGAAGCATGAATGACGAGGTGGTATTGGCCCAAGTGCAGCTAGGTTTTCCTTGGCAAACGATGGACCCGTTTCTCTTCTGTGTGCACCACGACGATGCCTACCCCGTTGCGAACGAGCAGATGGGCCCAGCCGCCTCACTTGCAGGTCGCAACATCGGCAGTGATTTCGAAGGCAAAGACGGTTGGCGCATGTATCACGGCCATGTCGTGCCTGGCTTTCCTCAACACCCGCATCGAGGTTTTGAAACGGTGACTGTGGTGCGGCGCGGCCTCATCGACCATTCCGACTCGTTGGGAGCCACAGCCCGCTTTGGCCGCGGCGACACGCAGTGGCTCACCGCGGGCAAAGGCATTGTGCACTGCGAAATGTTTCCTTTGCTCGATCAAGAGCGCCCCAACCCGGTTGAGTTGTTTCAAATTTGGTTGAACCTCCCGCGGGCGAACAAGATGGTCGAGCCTCACTTTTCGATGATTTGGGCCGACAACATTCCCCTCGTGAGCGCTCCTGGAGCACAGATTTCGCTCATTGCCGGGCAGCTTGGTGAAACGCTTCCGCCGAAGTCCCCTCCGAAGTCATGGGCTTCGCAACCCGGGAGCGACGTCGCCATCTGGACGGGCAAACTCGACCCTCATGCAACGTGGGTGCTGCCCAAAACGCAGCCCGGCACCAACCGAATGTTGTACTTCTTCGCAGGCACCCAACTCGATATCGCCGGCGTCACCATTCACCGAGGCACCGGAGTACGTTTGCGCCCTGACGTCGACGTACAGCTGAAAAACACGGAAGGCGACGCTGAATTTCTCATTCTGCAGGGAAAACCAATTGGCGAACCGGTAGTGAGTTACGGGCCGTTTGTGATGAATTCTCAACAAGAAATCATTGCCACTTTCGCCGACTACCAGCGCACGGAATTCGGCGGCTGGCCTTGGGAAACCAATGACCCCGTGCACCCGCGAGAAGAGGGGCGCTTTGCCAAACACGCAGATGGGCGAATTGAGCGGCCGCAATAAGCCCGCGTCAACTCGCTAATTCTCTTCGGTACACCGTGTGGTGTTTCAATCGCACCAACTCGAAACCCGGCGGCGCTTGAGGCGAATTTTCCGCGTGGCCCAGCAACAAATAGCCACCCGGTCGTAGTCGTTCGAAAGCGAGTCGAGTCACCCGCTGCCGAGTCGCATGAGAGAAATAAATAAAGACGTTGCGGCAAAAAATGACATCAAATTGCGGCAAGGCAGCCACCTTCGCTTCGTCGAGAAGGTTCAACTGTTCCCATCGAACATTGGCTTTGATTGATGCCCGCACCCGAACCCGCTCGCCCTCGAGAACATCGAAGTGTCTTCTCTTCAGTTCTGGGCTGACGTCTCTTACGGCATCGCGCTCGTATTCTCCCAAACGAGCCATTTGAAGCGCTGAAGCCGACACATCGGTTCCCACGATGTCGACGTTCCAACCTGCGAGCGCAGGCCTACTCGCGATGAGCATGGCCACGGTGTACGGTTCTTCTCCTCGAGAGCAACCGGCAGACCAGACACGCAAAGCACGTTGCGACGCATTTTCTTTTTCGAGCAACGGCAAAATTTCGTGCTCAAAAGAATGCCACTGCTTCGGGTCGCGAAAGAAAGAAGACTCTTGAGGAAAAAGAAGCTCGATGACTGAAGCTCTTTCTTCAACATCGCCGTCCAAAAAGAGCAGGTAACTCTTCATGTCTTTCATACCCAAATGCTCAAGACGTGAAGCGATTTTCCGCTCAGCCCTCACTTGAAAATCTTCGCGAAGTACAAAGCCAAACGCGCGCTCAAGAATGAGGCTCAGCTGGCGCAGTTCTTCGGAAGTCACGTGGGCCTTTGCTCTGACTCTTCCGTGAGGAGCGCTTTGACGTCGAGCAACAGAGTGAGCGGCTCGCGGTCACTCAAAACGCCTAACACCTGAGGTCGAACCCCGGGGCGGCTGGCCAACGGAGCTGGTCGCAAAGAACTTCGTTCGACTCGAAGCACTTGAGTGACTGCGTCAACCAACACGCCAACTCGACGCGTACCGACGCGGCAGACCATCAACCGCTGCGTCGATTTCGGTTTCCCCGTCGGGGTGAGCGACATCGGCGCCGGAGCCACTTGCAAACGTTTTCTCGCATCAACAACGGGCAGAATTTCACCTCGCAAACGAAAGACGCCTTCAAGAAAACCAGGAGCTCGAGGCAAAGCCGTCAGTTGAGGGACCGGGAGAATCTCTTGAACTCGGCGCAAATCGACGGCGTAAGACTCGACTCCGATTCGAACGATGCACAATTGCACTGCGCCCGGTGCGCTCATGCGATGGCCTGGGCGATATCGAGAAGAATGTACATGTGCTCATCACTGCGGCCGAGACCGGCAATGGCGCTTCGGTCGACTCCCAGCTCGGGCGCTTGTTCTAACGTCGAGAGACGCAATTTCACCACCCCATCAACTCGGTCGACCAACACCCCCGCATCGCCCCCTTCAACATCGCGTAAGAGCACAATTCGGGCAACACGCCCCACGTCGCTCGCGGCTCGAACCAGCGGCATGCTCTGCGCCAATCTCAAGCGCATTTTGACGTCGTACAAAGGCAACATTTCGCCGCGTACATTGATGAGCCCGACGATGTTGTGGGCCGCGCGGGGAACTTCGGTGACATGCGTCACTTTTAAGATTTCTCTGACCGCGCCAATCGGTACTGCATACGTTTCACCTTCCAACACGAAGGCCAAAAATTCCTCAGGAATCTCTTCTGAAACGGGTTCAACCCCGTAGTGCTCCTCGGGCACCAACTCGAAAAAAGGGCCCACCGCCTCATCAGGGCGAAAGAAGAAACGATCGAGAAATTCTTCAAAGAGAGAGGACACTTTTTCTATTGGTTACATGGTTTGGGTGTGCAGCAATTCTTCCATCAAAGCGCCAATGTCCAATACCAATACCGCGCGGCGATCTCCCAGTTCAGTCGCTCCGGAAATACCAGGTATGCCTCCGAGTCTGCCACTCAGGGGTTTGGTGACGATGTCTTGTTGACTGAGCAATTCGTCGATGGCCAGCCCGAGGCGTTGTTGAGCCAGGCCAATCAGCACCACAAAGTGAACTTCACGCGCTTCCTCAGGCAGCCCAAATACGCGCGCTAAACGAATCAACGGCAACGTCTGGCCTCGCACCACAATCACTTCGCGACGTTCGATGGTGCGTATGGCCTCAGTGCGAACAGAAACAATCTCGAGCACTGCGTTGAGCGGAATTGCATAGATGCGGCCAGAAACGCTCACCATCAAGGCACGAATGATGGCCAGGGTGAGTGGCAATGTCAGGGTAAAAGTCGTGCCTTTGCCGCGAAGACTGGTGATGTCAATCAGGCCTGAAAGACGTTGCAAATTCGTCTTCACCACGTCGAGCCCTACCCCACGACCCGACAATTCTGAGACATCACGACGAGTGCTAAAGCCAGGTCGAAAGACAAGATTGTGAAGTTCACGGCGGTCCATCTCTTCGAGCTGCTCAGCGGTGACTAAACCGCGTTCAACGGCCACTTCTCGAATGCGCCCTTCATCGAGGCCTAGACCATCGTCACGCACTTCAATGATGACGTGATTGCCTTGTTGCCGAGCGACCAGGCCGATGGTTGCTCGAGCAGACTTGCCTTGTTGAAAGCGAAGTTCAGGTCGGTCAGTGCCGTGGTCGAGAGCGTTGCGCAGCAGATGCATTAAGGGGTCTGACAATTCTTCGACGATGAGTTTGTCGAGCTCGACATCACCGCCAGACACTTCAAAACTAACTTCTTTGCCTGACTCGCGAACCAGTCTGCGCATCAGTCGAGCCAGCTTGTCGAACACTTGGCCCAACGGAACCATGCGCACGTCGAGCACTCGTTTCTGCATCTCATCGAGACGACGTTGAAGGGCTCGCACTTCTCGCTGCAAATCTTGCCCCCACAGCTTGGGGAGTGCAGGCCCTGACACCTGACGAGCGACTTCCGCAATTCGCTCGATGTTGCTGCGAATGAGCAAGAGCTCGCCGATTGAATTCATCAAGCCGTCGAGTCGACCGATATCGACGCGCACCGTATTGGTAAGACTGCGCAGGCTCGATTCATTGGCCTTCATCGGAAAGACTGAGGAAGCTGAAGAAAACGGCCCAGGCGGAACGACGCCAAGCCTTGCCGACATCAGCGGCTCAAGCGAGGCACCTTCGATGAGCATGCGTTCCAATTCAAGACGAGGGTGCGCACTGCCCAAAAGCAGCTCAAAGCCGATGGTGTGGGGGTCGTTTGAGGGTGAAGACGGGAGCGTACTGATGATTTCTCCCACGGGTTTGAGGTTGCTGTTGAGTCGCGCCAACCGAGTATCGAAACTGTCGAGTGGGAGCGCCACCCGCACCTTCCACAGGCTGACACCCATCTTGATATTTTCGCGAAGCCGGTGTTCTTCGTATTCCGTCAACACCGCTCGTAACTGGGGGGCAATCTGCGCCAGTTCGAGCGCCACTGCAGCATTCTGCGACGAGTGGGCCGCGAGGCGCGCCAACTCTTCGCCCAATGCTTCGGCTCGGGCGTTGAGTTCGGCTGAATCATCACCCCGTGAGGCTTTGGCCAACATCGCCTGCAGCAGGTCAACCGTTTTGCCGAGTGTATCGAGCAATGATTGGTCGTCTTGCACTTTGCCCAATCGCAATGCATCGAGAAGATCTTCAGCGCGATGAGCGAGCCGAGCGAACGATTCGAAGCCAAACAAAGCCGCCAAGCCTTTGAGTGAGTGCGCCGTACGAAAGGTGGCGTTGAGCTTCTCAGGCTCGGTGCCCTTAAGGCCGTGCTGTTCAAGACCCAACAGTTCTCGCCCAAGGGTTTCGAGAAGCTCATTGGCTTCGGCAATGAACTCATTGAGCGCACGCGGAGCGACCATGGCAATTTTCAGAGTTTCAAATACCGGCGCACCAAGTCACACAGACTTTCAGTGGTGAAGGGCTTGATGAGGTATTCGTTGGCTCCCAAACGAAACCCTCTTTCGCGGTCTTGCTCACGACTCTCGCCAGTCACCACGAAAAGCGGCGTCTCTTTGTAGTGCGGGTTCTTCTTCACGAAATTGATGAGCTCGAAGCCGTTGATGTCCGGCATGTAGAGGTCGGTGATGATTAGTTCGAAGCGGTAGCGAGGCAACACTTTGAGCGCATCGAAACCACTGACAGCTGTATGCACATCGACATCAGGCAGGGTTTGAACCGCAGCGCGAAGTAATTCCCGAGTGGTCCCGGAATCTTCGACAATGAGTACCTTGCGCAAGGTCGACACAAGAGCACCCTAGCACGACCCTTCGGGCGCGAAGACGGCCACTGCACCTGAGAACAGGGGAGCGAAGGCACGCTCAACCAATTCCTCCCGCGCCTTGGAAAGCGCCTCAGGCAAGAGGGGGAATGCGAGGGCGACCGATTCGATTTGAGCCTTGGTCAGCATCGCTGCGGCTTGGGTCAACCCGTGCTCAAGGCCCAGCGCCGTCACCCCTGCTGTGCGCCCCAAACCCACCACGAAAATTCGAGACGCGGGAATCTTGCCTTCGCTCGGCAAGAGCAGTTTTTCCCCTGGCGTGCCCTCGAAAAAACCGGACTGCAAAATCTTCGAAAGGGCACCACACAGGCGCCAGTCGACGAAACCGGCGGCTCCTGAAAGCGGGCGTTCATCTTCAGTCACGAAACAACACACGGCCTCGATGCCACTGAGCGCATCAATTGCGTCGAGCCCGCAGACCAGTTGCGGCGGTTTCACGCTTTGCCAACCGTGGTTGCAATTTTGTCGAGCAACCCGTTGATAAAAGCGCTCGAAGCTTCGTTGCCAAAATTCTTGGCCAGCTCGACGGCCTCGTTGATGGTCACCTTGCGAGGAATCTCGGGGAGGTGCTGCAGTTCAAAAACTCCGATGCGCAAGACGTTGCGGTCGATGCGCTGCATTCTGTCGAGGCGCCAGTTGTGCGAATGCTCTTCGATGAGACGATCTATATCCGCTTGGTTCTGTCTCACTCCGGTGATGAGCGTTTTGGCAAAAACGTCAGCACCGGGGTCCCGCGGGCCCTCTTCGTCGTGCGCGGTCCACGCTGCTTCGAGCGCACCTTGAGCTTCGACTTTCGGGTCTTGTTCGAGTTGATAGAGCGCTTGGAGTGCACGCTCACGGCCGAGGCGTCGGGCGCCCACTCACTTCGCTCCCATGACGGCGTACAAATTGACCATTTCGATGCAGGCCATCGCTGCTTCTGCGCCTTTGTTGCCGGCCTTGACCCCAGCGCGATCGACGGCCTGTTCCACGTTGTCGGTGGTGAGCACTCCGAAAGACACTGCGCATTCTGCGTTGAACGTCACTTGACCAAGGCCTTTGCTCACTTCAGCCGAAACGTATTCAAAGTGAGGCGTACCTCCGCGAATGACACACCCGAGAGCAATAATCCCGGCGTACTTTCCTGAAGTGGCCACTCGGCGCGTGAGAGCCGACAGTTCCCACGTTCCTGGGCAGCGGTAGACATCGATGTCGGCATCAGCCACGCCGTGTCGAATCAGTGCGTCGAGCGCGCCGCTGAGAAGCGCATCAGTGATGAATGAATTAAATCGGCTCACGGTGATTGCGAACCGGCCTTTGGGAGCGACGAAATTGCCTTCAAACGTACGGGGCATGATGTGCGCACCCTACCCTAAAGGCGAATCTGCTCGACCACAGAGATGCCATAACGTTCGACTCCGATGATTTGATTGGGGGTATTGGTAAGGAGCTTCAACTTCTGCACCCCGATGTCCTGCAGAATTTGAGCGCCCAAGCCAATTTCTTTAAGGCGTGCTTGGCCTGCATGGCCGGCGACAGGTTTCTCATTCGAAGGCGGCTTGCCTGAGAGCGCATCGAGCCCGGTGAGATGCTTTTGCAGCAGCACAATCACCCCTCGTTTTTCTTTCTTTATTTCATCAAACGCGCGCTTCAGGCTGCCTTCGCCCGTCATGTTGTCGAGCAGGTCGCCCAGCAAAGTGGCCCGATGCACGCGGGTCAGCACCGGCTTTTTTCCAGCGACTTGTCCCATCACCAACGCCAAGTGCACCACCGGGTCGACGTCGGTGGTGTACGCGTAGGCCGTAAATTCCCCCCAAGGCGGGCGCTGCACCAGCGTTTCCCCGATACGCCGAATCAAGCGCTCGTGGGAAAGGCGATAGGTGATGAGGTCAGCGATGGCCAACAAGGTGAGTTTGTGTTTTTGGGCGAAGCGCACCAGCTGAGGGCGCCGCGCCATGGTGCCGTCGTTGTTCATCACTTCGCAGATGACACCAGCGGGTTTGAAGCCAGCGAGCCGAGCCAAGTCGACGGAGGCTTCCGTGTGACCGGGCCGAACCAGTACCCCTCCATCACGTGCGCGCAGGGGGAAGATGTGCCCTGGGCGAGAGAGCTCAGCGGGCAGTGCGTTGTCTGTGATAGCCGTCTGAATGGTGTGTGCTCGGTCATGTGCTGAAATGCCTGTGCTGACGCCAAGTGCTGCTTCGATGGAAACGGTGAATGCAGTTTGTCGCGGCGAGGTGTTGTCAGTCACCATCAGCGGCAAGTTCAACCGAAGAACTTTTTCTTCAGTCAACGAGAGGCACACCAAACCTCGACCTTCGCGCGCCATGAAGTTGATGGCTTGCGGCGTCACCTTCTCTGCAGCCATGACCAAGTCGCCTTCATTCTCGCGATCTTCGTCATCAGTCAGAATGACCATCTTCCCTTTGCGAACATCGGCGATGGCCTTCTGCACCAGAGCAATACTGCGCTTTTCAGACTCAAGTTTCGGCATGTCGTCGCTCTCTTGTCGCTAAGCGGCTGTGGGTGCAATCAAGAAAAGGCGGTTACTTTTCGATGCGAAGCACATGCGTGGGCCAACAGGTGAGCCCCCGCGGGTCTCCGTCGAATGAAGCGTCGTAGCTCGCCACTCGAATAAACGAGCTCAACACATCAGGAACTCGCAGCGGATCTCCGAGCAACAGACGTCGCCAACCAAAATCACATCGACATCAAGCCTCTGGCCCAAGACGTCTTGTTCACGTACTTCGAGATTCACCGAATTGAGCTGCGCGTTTCGGGCAGCCCATTGCACGGCAAAAGTACCAATATCAGTACACAGTACAGACGCTCCCGCCTTCGCCGCAGCCACGCCTTCGATGGCGCACCCACAGCCAAAGTCGAGCACCCGCTTGCCGCTGACAATTTCAGGGCAATCGAGAAGATAGCGAGCCAATGCCTGCCCGCCCGGCCAAGCAAAAGCCCAATACGGCATTTCGAAATCGTGAAGCTGCGAAGCGTGCCAACTCGGAGCTTCTGGAGGCAGCAACCACAACTTCATCTCTGGACACAAAAAAGGAGCAATAGGCGCCAGCTGCGATTCAAAAGGGGTCATTCACAAGAAGCCAGCGGCTTTGAGCTGTTCAGTACTCAGCGTTCCTGCTCGGCCGTTCATCATTCGAGCGACGTATTTGCCGATGATGTCTGTTTCCACATTCACCCGCTGGCCGATCTGCTTTTGACCGAGTGAAGTGTGCTGTTGCGTCTCGGGAATGAGCATGACCGAGAAGTGCTCGCTGCCCACGTCGGTCACCGTCAACGAGACGCCATCAAGGCAGACGGAACCCTTCTCGACCACGAATGGAACCAATGCCGTTGAAAGCGAAAATCGCATCAGTCGCGAACCGCCTTCTGGCCGCACGTCGACTACCGTGCTTATGCCGTCTACATGGCCTTGCACCCAGTGGCCTCCGAGGCGATCTCCTAAACGAAGTGCACGTTCGAGATTGATGCGTGTTCCAGGGACCCAGTTCCCCAGCGTAGTGCGGCGCAGCGTTTCAGGAGCCGCCTGCACCATGAAGCGGCTTCCCTGAAATTCGACCACGGTGAGACACACGCCATCACACGCGATGGATTCACCTTTGAGAAAATCGCCTTCATACGAAGAGGCGACCCACACTTCGGTCACCGCGCCTGAGGTGATGCGCTCAACGGTTGCGAAGTCGGTGACGAGGCCGGTGAACATGCGTCACTTCTTCTTTTTCGCGGCCGGCTTCTTTTTGGCGCTGACGGCTCGAGGTGATTCACCTTTTTCCAAAAACTCGACGATGCGACTGTCGGCTTTCCGCAGGCGCCGAGACAACATGCGACAGATGTTTTGCAGAATGATGACGTAGGCGAAATTGTCTGCCTTGTAGAGATTCCACAGGTCTAAATTGGTCAACGAATAGGTGATGGCCTTCTTGCGCACCACGCACGTCGCGCTGCGAGGTTGCAGTTCAACCAGCGTCATTTCACCGAAGCATTCACCGGGGCCCAATTTCACGATTGATTGATCGTTGCCCTTGGTCGAGCGGCGGAGCACTTCGACTTCTCCCTCGCGAATGACATAGAGCGTGCGCCCGAGCTCGCCTTCGTTGCAGATGTGACCTCCGACGTCCCAGCGGCGTTCCTCAAGGAACTCGAAGAGCATGTCGAGACTGGGCCCTTTGAGATCATGAAAGACCGGCACGCTCCGGAGAAAGGTGGCAATTGACGCGTCGCGCTTAGTGATCATAGCGGCGGAAAGAATCACTTCGCTCGATGGATCGCCAGTCTCTTTTCATGTCACTTCCCACCGACAGGGCGGGCACGGAGATGTGGTAACTGACTTTTCGATGATGAACCGGGCGATCGCGTTGGTTCTTTTCGCGGGCAGCGCCCCGAAATCTCGCCCTCGCCAAGACCTGGCCATAAAGGTGCTGCTCTGCGTTCTTCTTTTCAGCTTCAATGCATTCGCTCACAAAGGTTCTGATGCGTACTGGAACTTGCGAGCCACTGACACGGTGGTCAGCGGTCGCCTTGATGTCGCACTTGAAGATCTCAATATTCTTTTGCCCCTCGATGGTGATGATGACGGCAAACTCACTTGGGGTGAAATTCGAGCTCATCAACAACGCCTTCGTTCGACACTCCAAAACGCGTTGAAACTCAACCAAAACTCAGAGCCATGCCCTCTCGAATTGGGCGCACTCAATCTCATCGAGCATTCCGATGGCGTTTACCTCGCCATTTCTACAGCAGCGCGATGCCCTCAGCACATTGAAGAACTTGAAGTCAGTTACGACTTGCTGTTCGACGTTGATGCCCAACACCGAGGGCTGCTTTCACTTGCCGGGCAACAAGGCAATCACTGGGTCGCTTTCACCAGCAATCGACGAACGCACGTTGTCACTTTCACCTCCATCAATTCAATGGAGCAGCTGCGCATCGCAGTCACACAAGGCATTCACCACATCGCCATCGGGTGGGACCACTTGTGTTTTCTTTTTGCACTCCTGTTGCCCTCGGTGCTCAGACGCACGAACAACACCTGGGAAGTTCGGGCAGAATTCAAACCGACACTCATCGAAGTAACCAAAGTCGTCACAGCGTTTACCGTGGCGCATTCCATCACGCTCGGCTTGGCTGCTTTCGGTGTCGTCACTCCCAATGCGCACTGGGTTGAAGTGGCGATTGCCCTTTCTGTCGCGCTGGCGGCCTTCAACAATCTCGTACCTTTTGTGGCTGAAGCCCGATGGTCACTCGCGTTTTCATTAGGGTTGATGCACGGGTTTGGCTTCGTTTCGGCGATTCAAGACTTAGGGGAAGCCGGGCCCTCACTCTGGCTCTCGGTCTTCGGGTTCAATCTCGGAGTCGAAGTGGGTCAATTGGCCATCGTCTGTCTCTTCGTTCCACTCGCTTGGTTTCTTCGCCAAAAGAAGTTCTATCGCTCGGTGGTGCTGCCCCTGGGCTCGGCATCCATCCTCGGCGTGGCCTTGCTTTGGACCACACAACGTCTCTAAAGCGTGCGCTTCACTGAGTCACCTCGTTAAGGTGCGTGCGCCATGTGGTCACTGCTTCGTCTCATTTCATTGCGCCACATTTTCGGCTCACCCCTTCGTTCACTATTGACCTTGGTCGGCGTGTCCGTAGGAGTTGCCACTTTGGTGGGCATCGCCGCCATCAATCGCTCAGTGATGGATGCCTTTCGTTCCACCATCGACAAAGTAGCGGGCAAAGCCGACCTCACGGTCGCCGCTGAAACATCGGGCTTTCCCGAAAACCTGTTGGACACCGTGCGCGCTGTACCTGGAGTGCTTCACGCCGCGGGTGGAATCTCGCTGGTCGCTCCCGTGAAAGATGCACCAGGCGAGAGCATGTATGTGATGGGCGTCGACTTGCTCGATGACGGTTTTTTTCGCACTTACGAAGGAGTCGATACCGACGTCGCCAAGCTGGCCGATGATCTCGAGTTTCTCAACTCGACTGATCGACTCCTCCTTTCGGATCGCTACGCGAGAGAACACAACCTCAAGACGGGCGACACCATTGAACTGGTGACCGCTGATGGAGCCAAACCCTTCATCATTCACGGGCTGCTCAAAGAAACAGGGCCACTCAAAGCTTTCGGCGGTTCCGTGGCGGTGATGTTCTTCGGCAGTCTTCAAGAAGCCTTCTCACGAGGTCGAAATCTCACTCGAATCGATGTGGCTATAGACCCTGTCGTCGGCTTGGAAGCGATGAAAGAACGGCTGCAAAAAGCCGTGGGGCCGAGCATTGAAGTTGATTCTCCTGACCGCCGGGGCCAGGCCGTTCAAACCATGGTGCGCAGCTTTCAACTGGGCCTCAATTTGGGCTCAGGTGTGGCGCTCTTGGTCGGTGTTTTTCTGGTCTACAACACCGTTTCAATCAGCGTGGTGCAGCGCCGTCGTGAAATCGGCACTCTCCGCGCACTGGGAGCGACGAAACGTCGCATTCGCGCCCTCTTCGCATTGGAAGCCAGTCTTTTTGGTGCCGTCGGCAGCGTGCTGGGAATTCCCTTCGGGGTGCTGATGGGAAAAGCAGCCATCGGTACGGTGGCGGACAGCATTTCGGAAATTTACGTCAAGGTGAACACCAAGGACATTCAGTTGGGCACCACTGAAATCGTCGTCGGTCTTACCATGGGCATTTTGGGCAGCATCTTCGCGGCTCTGCGCCCTTCGTGGATCGCCTCTGCGGTGCAACCCATCGAAGCCTTGCGAAAAGATGCAGCCATCGGAGCAGGAGCGGTACACATCAAGTCATGGCCCATCGCCTTGGGCGTGTTGCTGTTACTCGTCGTTTACCCCACCACGCAGATTCCACCTCCGCTCGAAAATTTTCCGCTCGGTGGGTACGCCTCCATCTTCTTCATTCTCATGGGGGTGACGCTGCTTGCGCCCTTGGTACTGCGCTGGCTCAACTACCCTTATCGAGGCCCGAGCGAGTTTCTCTTTGGAGTGTCCGGTCGTTTAGCTGCCGACAACTTCGCTCGCGCTCCGGTGCGCACGGCGGTGCCCGTTTCTGCGCTCAGCATTGGCGTGGCCATGGCGGTCACCTTGTCGGGTTTCATCGGAAGTTTCCAAGAGAGCGCTGACCGGTGGATTTCTCAAGCCGTCCCGGCGGATCTCTTCGTCACTTCATCGGCGAAACTGGCGGGCATTCAGAATCAACCGATGCAGGTGAAACTGGGTGAAGAGCTCGCCACCATTCCCGAGATTGAACGCATCGACCCCGTGCGCTTATTGCAGCACGATGTATTGGGTTTGCGCATTTTCATCATCGCGTTGAGCCAAGACATCTACGCCACTCGAGGCAAACCACTCATTCTCGAAGGGGAGCTTCCGAACTTGGCCCAGCGCGAAGCAGGTTCAGTCATCATCAGTGAAAATTTGGCCAGGCGACGAAACTTAAGTGTTGGCAGTCATTTTCCAGTGAAGACGCCCACGGGGGAACATACCTATACCGTCAATGCCATCATCGTCGACTACACCTCTGACCAAGGCTCGGTGATTGTCGACCGCGACATCTTCGTGAAACAGTTTCAAACCGACCAGGTTGACACTTTTCACGTCTACCTTCGCAATCGAGAGACGCTTGAACAGACTCGAGAAGCGATTACCAAGAAGTTCGGAAACCGCTTCAACCTCTTCGTCTTGTCGAATGCTGAACTTCGCGACGAAGCGCGCAAACTGCTCAGCAGCGCCTTCAGTATTACTTATGCGATGGAAGCGGTGGCCGTGATGCTTGCGCTCTTAGGCATCATCAATACGCTGCTCGCCGCGGTGCTCGACCGAACCCGCGAAATTGGGTTGCTCAGAGCAGTCGGTGCTGACCGGCAACACATCATCAAATTGTTTGCCGCCGAAGCAGGTCTCATCGGACTTACGGGAAGCGTACTGGGCCTCATTCTTGGGGGTGTCATTGGTTACATCGTGACAAAAGTGGTGGGAGTTCAAGCGACTGGCTGGAATTTCCCTTACGCCTACCCATGGACCACTGCGTTGCAGATGCTGGTAGTGGCAACTTCAGCTGCAGTTGTCTCTGGCCTCTACCCTGCCCGCCGGGCTTCTCGTCTCGACGTCGTCGAAGCCCTCGCGTACGAATAATCAGGCTAGGCTCCGAATTCGAAATGGGCCACGCGTTCCGCATCTTGGTGGTGGAAGACGAGCCCGTCATCCGCGAGCTCGTGCGCAGCATTCTGAGCGAATCAGAGTGTGAGGTTGAAACGGCAGCGCACGCAGCCGATGGCCTCAAGTTAGCGAAGACGCAGTCGTTCGAATTGATTTTGCTCGATGTGGTGTTGCCGCCTTCAGGCAGTTTGCAGCTCGATGGCGTTGCCTTGTGCCGACTGTTGCGCGCAGACCAACAGACGGCCAAAACACCCATTTACATGCTCACCGCGAAGGCCAAAAAAACAGACGTCGAAGTGGCCATGAAAGCCGGAGCCGATGGCTACATTCACAAACCTTTTCGCGGCACCGAATTGCTTGAATTGGTGAACACCTTGAAAGCCAAACAGAAATCGCTTGTGTCGATTTGAAGAACGGCGATGAATCCCGATATTTTTGTCGCATGCTCAATTGATTGTTGTTGAGTGATATCAATCCACTGAGCCCGGCTTTGTTTTTGCTGAAGTGGCTGGTCATGCGAAAAACCACATTGATCGTCGTCGCCGGAATGCCGTTGTTTACCGGGTGCCCTTTTGCTTTTGGACCCTGCCCCGAGCCTCCCGCAGCCATCCGCTACGCCCCGTGGGATGGGGAAGTGGCCGATGGAGGATATTTACACGACGGCCGGCTTGACGATGTGACGTGCAAAGATCTTTGCCAGTCCGAAACTCAGAGATCTTGCAGAGTCATCGACGCTGGACTGGTTGACTGTGATTTGGTTTGCGTTTAGGAGGGCGCGCGCCACCGGGAATGAGAACGCTTGCCGGCGTCGACTCAAATCCCGGCTCGTGGCTGGCGCGCATGGCCGAGCTTGAGGCAGCCGCTGTGCACGCATTCATGCATATGGCGCGCGAACTCGATGCCCACGGTTTCCCCCGACTCGCGGAATCTGCCTTGGTGGCTGCGCAACACGAAGTAAGCCATGCGCAACGCATCACCCGGCTCGCACTGCGCTTTGGCTATTGCCCGAGAAAGCCTTCTATCGAAGATTCGCCAGTGCGTTCGCTTGAAGCATTGGCTATTGATAACGCAGGCGAAGGGTGTGGCCGCGAGCTCTTCGGGGCCGCACTCAATGTGTATCAAGCCCAAACCGCTGCCGACCCAGATGTGGCTGCAGTAATGGGTGCCATTGCTGCTGACGAAATGAAGCATGCGAAGTTCTCGCTCGATCTGGCACAGGCGTTGATGCCACGCCTTTCACGTGCACAGCGAGAAAGAGCCCGTGAGGCCCAAGCAGCGACATTGTTGTCATTCGCTGATGAAGAAGGCGCTTCTGACGTTGCTCGCAAGCGACTCGGTTTGTTCGATGGCGCTGAGGCCCGAACAATGGCGCAGCGGCTTCTTCATCAGCACCAGCTCTAATCACTTACTGAAAACCAATCTACGCTTCGACCAGAGTAGACAACTCAACCTGGTCGACGTGCAATGCATGCAATTGCGCTTGCCATTGCGATACAAAAAGGTCTCCATCGAGGTACTGGCGCACCATCAACCCCGGTTCAACCTCGTCTTCGCCCTGGCGAAAAACAATCGGTTTTCCCGGACAATTGACCGCCTGGTAACCCTGTTTCAACAGGGCCACAAACAGAGCCACAGACACATTTTCCTTGGCCCAAGCGACGACATCTTCATCGCTTGAGTTGGCCGTCTTCTCACGCCCGTGTACTCGTTCGGCCAAGGTACGCAGCTCCAGTAACTCACGACCAATGGTCAAAAAGGTGATGCCTTCAAAGTGCTTTGCAACCTCATTGACCGACTGACGCCATTGTTTTTCAAGCGAGCGGGCAGACTCTTCCCATTTGATGGCGACTAAGGTTTTTTCCCCGTCTACCCAGCCCTGAGCGACTGCGCTTTCCAGCGCGGGCACATTTTGAAGCAACTCCACGCCCAGTCTTTCATCTCGCGAGCGCGCAGGTTGATTGAGACGCTCGGCGGCTGCAATTCGCTCATGAAGTGGAGGGTGAGAAGTGTACGGGTCTGGTTGCACTTCTTCACGCTCTTGGTCCATC
>JAYUVR010000148.1:0-3880 GCA_043753955.1 Archangium sp.
ATGTCGGAATCGGAGACCTCGGTTTTCTCTTCTTTCCCCACCGCTTCGAGCAGCAACTGGCCTCGAACTTCCATCTCAGCCTTGGGGCGGAATTCTTCACGCAGCTTGCCCCAATCAAATTGAAGCATTTTCGGGTCGATGCCTGAGCGCATCAGGCCGCCGAGAGCATTTTCAAGCATGTAATCGATGGCGCGGTTGACCATCGCTTGGGGCACCTCGAGAGGGTTCTTTTCAATGAGGGCCTTGAACACCGCTTCGCGCTCATCGATCTCTGCGCGATTCTTTGCCGCTCGTTCGAGATCGACACGAATCTTAGCCTTCAGTGCATCGACATTTTCGACCTTCATCTCTTTGGCGAAGGCATCGTCAAGCACGGGCAGCTTCTTGTGTTTTATCTCTTTAATCGTGATCACCAAGTGCGCCGTCTGGCCCTTGATTTCTTCCACTTGGTAGTCCACAGGGAAGGTGTAATCGACTTCCTTGGTAGCCCCCAATTGAGCGCCTTCAAGCTGAGGGAGATTGCCTTCGATCAACTCGCCCTCCGTCACTTCCACCGTAATGTCCCGACCGGTATTCCCCGCGAAAGGTTTCCCGCCGTCTTTGGTGGCATCGAAGTCGATGGTCACCAAATCGCCCTTCTCAATGGTGCTGCGCCCTTCGACCGGAACCACGGTGGCGCGCTGCGTGCGCATGCGCTCAATCTGCTCAGAAACTCGCTCTTCGGGAACCGCTGAGTCGAACTTCGCCAGCTCAAGACCTCTGTAGTCTTTCGCAGTGACGACAGGCTTCACTTCCACCCGCGCGGAATAACTAAAGGGTTTTTGAGGCTCGATTTTTCCGCCCGAAAAAGAAGGGTCACCGACCGGCGCCACATTTGTCTGCTTCAGCGCGTCAAAAAAGGCGATCAACTGCACCCGCTTGACCACATCGGCTTCCACCTCGCTGCGAAACTTCTGTTCCAAAATGCGACGAGGAATCTTTCCAGCGCGAAACCCGGGCACCTTCACTTGCCGTGAAAGCGTGTTGTACGCAGCGCTGAGTTCTTTCTCGACGAGCGCGTGCTCGACCTCAATGGAAAGGCGCTTCTCGATGGTGGAAACGTCTTCGACCTGTACCTTCATGAAACTGTCCTCTTTCATTGAATTGACGCGGATTTAGCGCGAAGCGAAGAGCCGGCTTTAAAGGACAGGTCTCAGGTGGTCAACGATTGAGTCCTCGTTTGAGCGACATGGCCAGCCCTCGAGCCCTCCCCAAACGTAGGAACTGGGTCCCGTCTGTCCCACACCGGAACTAGCGCGCCGGCATGGTTGCGGTTTTACAGTTACCTTTCGATGAGGAATGTCAGCGATCTGCGAAAAATTGCGACTGGCTCAGCTGTAGACGCCTTTTTGGCAAAATCCTCAGAAGGCCACGTACTCGTTCAAGTCAGTCACCCAGAAGTGATTGCTGACCCTGAGCTGTACGGGCGATTTCTCGACGTCAGTCGCCTGACGGCCACGCAGCATCGGCACCCGGCATTGCTGGCTCCGGAACATACCCAGTGCGAAGCCGATGGCCGTTTCATCTCGGTCACCGGCCCCGTGAGTGGGCGTACGGCCGCTGATTACTTGCGAGAATACGGTCCTCTCGACACTGCTGAGGCCGTGCGCTGGGGCATTCACATTTGTGATGCGCTGGAATTTCTGCATTCGTTAGGGGTGGTGCACGGCTATTTAGCCCCGCACAATCTCTTTCTCGACGGAGATTCCGTGCACCCCGACGTCCGGCTCCTCGACACGGCGCTTTTATTGTTCCGAGGAACCAAGAGCGTGCCTAGACACTACGCCCTGGTTGCACCTGAATATCTTTCGCCCGAACGCTGCGCGGGGAACCGAGGCACGCCCTCTTGTGACGTCTACGGCATGGGCGTTTTGCTGTACGAGCTGCTGACGAGAACGCCTCCGTTTTCTGGTGACGGAGTCAAACAAACGAAAGAACTTCAACTCGAGGCGCCCCTGCCTCCATTGAGGCCGGGCCTTGAAGAATGGGAACCGGTGTTCGCGCGCTGTCTCGCGAAACGGGCTGGAGATCGCTACCATTCCCCCGCTGAATTGCGCGAAGTGCTTCGCGGCCTGCGCCCGCTGACGACCCCCGGAGTTGAAGTACAAACAGTGCAGGGCGAACAGCTCAACACCGGCCCTGAGGCATTGGGCCCAGGCGACGTGCTTGGTCGCTACCGCATCGACGCACTCATCGGCGAAGGTGGCATGGGCCAGGTGTTTGAGGCCACGCACTTGTCGATTTCGCGCAAGGTCGCCATCAAGGTATTGCGGCCTGAATTCTCTAGAGTCGAGTCACAAGTGCAACGTTTCGTTACTGAGGCGCAAGCGGTCAACCGGGTCAAACACCCCAACATCGTCAGTGTGGAAGATTTGATTCAAGAAGAAGGTCGCGTGTATTTCGTGATGGAACTGCTTCATGGGCCGAGTCTGAAGCTCTTGGCTCGAGACACGCCCATTGACCTGAAGCGTGCACTGGGGCTGATGCGACAGGCCGCGCACGCGCTTTCGGCAGCTCACGGCGTGGGTGTTATTCACCGCGACTTGAAACCCGACAACATGATGGTTGAGACAGATGCAGCAGGCAGTGATCTGCTCAAAGTGCTCGACTTTGGAGTTGCGCGAGTGCGCGGCATCGACGTCCAAGATTCGTACCGCACGCAGGTGGGGCAAGTGGTGGGCACTCCGTTGTGGATGGCTCCGGAACAGGTGCTGGGGCATCAAGTCGATGCGCGGGCAGACATTTACTCGTTGTCGATGGTGCTCTACGCACTCTTGTCGCGACGCTTTCCTTTTCCCGGGCCTGAGTTGTCGAAGTTGGTGATTCAACGTCTGTCGATCGACGCTGCACCGATTGGGGAGACAAGTTTTTTGGGTGAGCCATTGCCGAAAGCGCTGCAGCAGTTGCTTGAAAAAGGGTTGTCGCGTGATTTGGCAAAGCGCCCCGAATCGATGGATGCCTTTGCGGCGAGTTTGCAGAAAATAGAAGACAAGCTCGAGTCAGCGCAGGCGCCAGAAGGCCGAGTCAACAGGCCCTCATGGTGGAGCCGGTTTCGCTCATAGAAATGTGCTTCGACAGTCTTCGTTTGAGCCAGTCGGCTTAATGAAGGCTTGAGGGTACGGTGGTTTCAAGGCCTCCAGCGCCAGTCGCATCGCTCGTGATGGTTGGGTAGGTTCTGACAAATTCCAACATGCTGTGAGTTGACGCGTCGCCCTTCCAGAAAGGCACGTTTCGCTGCATCACGGTGTAGTTGGCTTTGAGCTCATTTTTTACCCGCAGGTAGAGATGCTCGTAGCTGGGGTAATCAGGTGTAGCGGCTTGGTCAGAATTGCTATTGCGGTAGTCATCGCCCTGTATTTCTGGAGCCAACGTCACCTTTCCACTGAGTTGAGGGTAGTAGGTCAACACGCCTGGAGGAGCGCTGGTGATATTGAGCCCTTGGGCCAGGTTGCTGTTCGAGCTGCCCAACCCGATGCTTTCGCTTTCTAGAAATGAGGTGACATCGGCCACGTGCTCCCTGCTGTAGTTGAGGTCTGGAACGATCAACGACGACGGAAAATGGTGTTTGAGTTGCCGAAGAATCGTCTTTTGACCTTCGTATTGAGCCGATTCTCCCTCATCTACCCCGAAAGAAATGATGGGCTCGCCCAAGGCTGATTCGGTGGTGCCCACCATGGTGAGGTTTGGGTGGGCATCGATTTGAGCACCAAGCGCTGAGAGGAAGGCGTCTATGCGAGTGAGCAGCTCTGGCTTCCACAGCTTGAGGTTGTAAGCATAGGAACCTGGTGCTCTTGATCTTTTGTAAGCCCAAAGGAAGTCGTAGTTTTGATGCGCCCAAGTG
>JAYUVR010000149.1:0-3126 GCA_043753955.1 Archangium sp.
GCAAGGGCCTGTTTGACATCGGCAAGGTTGCCTTTGATGGCCGTCTGTCGCGCTTCCTTCATCAGATCGGCGACATTCTGTTTGTTCATGTTGCGGCGATAGACGATAAAAACGGTCGCAGCCAAGAGCACTCCCACGATGGCAATCTGCACCATCGCTGAGCCGAAGCTCTCCCGCTTTTTCCAGCCGATATTCTCTTTGCTTTCGGTTGCCATGATGGGGAACGCCTCGTGTGCTTTGAAGAAACGCTGTGGGAAACGCGGTGATATACCGACCGCGTTTCACAGGTGTCAACGAGTGTTCGCACGCCCTCGTGTGGGGAGGGGTAGTCGTTCCCTCTAGATGCCCGACGTAATTTTCCACTCGTCGTCGTTCACCCGCTTGAGCATCATCTGCTTAATGTCGTTCTCGCTTTGGGTGCGAGTGCCAAAATCGGGCATCTTAAAAGACATCTGGTAGCTGTAGGTCACTCGGGCGACCTTGCTCGAATCGTCGAATTCGACTCGGCGAATCGTCAGGTCGAGTTTGAGATCGCTCACTTTTGACAGCCTGGCCGTGAGCTTTTGACTCAAACTGGCGTAGTCGAGATCGTCTTCGGGCGCCGTGCTACCGCCGTCATCGCGAAATGAAGCGTCAGTCAGTTGGAGTACGGCCTCGGTATTCTTCGATTCCACCGCCGACCGGTATTTCTGCACCACGTCAATCACCGCTCGGGTGTCGAGGGTGTCGTCGAGATCAGTTCCGGGAATCTTTTTGGGCAGGCAACCACTCAGCGCCAAAGCCACCACGGTGAAAACAATGAGACTACGCATAGAGGAACTCCATCAGACGAAATGACCGGGCTTCGAAACCCCGGCTTGCCAATTTGTCACTTGTTGCTGCTGCAAACCTGCGAAAACCGCGATTGGCGGCCGCATTTTGCAGGCGACGTGCCGCTCACGGGCGATTCCTGGAAAAGGCACAGCGTTCAACCCAATCGGCTGCGCGCGCTTGAAACGCGGGGCCGAACTGGGCTTTCGCGGCGAGCGTTTCGAGCAGCTCGCACTGGGCTAAGCCAAATGCGGCTTCGATGGCGAGGCGGGTGGTCTCTTTGGCTACGGCCGGAGGCAGTTCGCTTTGCAGCAAGCGCTCAAACTCGGGCAGTGCTGCAGCCAGTTCCCTATTTTGAAAAAGTCTTCGCGCGAACAAGTACCGAGCTGCATAGGCGTTGGGGTTCTCGCTCACACTGTGCTCAAGCCTCAAAAGTTTCACCTCGTCGTTCCCCACGTGGAAAAAGCCCTGTACCGCGGGCTCATGAAGTCCGTCGAGACGGATCGAGGCCGTGCGTTGTGCGCTTGGGGAAAGATTTTTGTCGAGAATGGTGGACCACAATCGAGCTGCGGTATCGAGCTCCCCTTGGGTTTCCGCCAAATCGGCTAAAGCCAAGGCCGCTTCGCCCCAAGGTGAGGGCTCTTTCTCAAGCCGGGCGAGTTCTTCATCTAACATCTCGCGGCTCTTTTCGAACTGCCCCAGGCGGCGCAATGCGATGACTTGGGCCAACACATGCGAAGGCTCATCGGGCTGAATTCGATGACAGTCAGAGAACAGCTCGAGCGCTTCCTCAGGGCTGCTGCCCAAAGCTTCACTGCCCTTGACTGCCAACCGCGCCACTTCTCGCGCACACGGTCTGTCAAAAACGCTCCCTCTGCTAAATCGACCAAAGGCTTGATTGACAGCTTCAGGTTCCAGCGGCACTTGAGCCAGGAAGTCGTCGTACTCTTGAGCAAGGGCAACCAAGGTGCTTTTGAAAACGCGCTCAAAGTCGCCATCGCGGTACAAATCGAGCAGTTTTTCAGGGCCATGGCGCTGCTGCAGAAAGCGCAAAAAACTGCCTGCCGTGGTGTACGCGCGACTGGGTGGGGCTGCGTAAAACCCGTTGACGGTCATCAACTTTTCCACCCGAGGGAGCAGGCCCTTTTTCTTCATCGCCGCGGCCCACTCGTGCAACGAGAGGTCGTCGATAGGGTTGTCTGCGGCAACTGCGAGCCCTTCAATGACGCCGACGTGAGGCATGAGGCCTCCCAGGGTGGCTGCAATTCCGAAAGGGGGTGAGCCCCATGGAGCAGCCATGGCGTGAACCAATTCGTGTTTGATGACCGGGTGGGGGAAGCCCGACGCATTCAGATGTACTTCGTGTCGCCAGGGTTTGGCGAACTGCGTGTGCGCGGCACCGACCAAGCGGCGCTTTTCATCGGCAGAACGGTAGAGCCAGATGCGAACTTTGACGTCTGGCGCCCGGCCGAGAAAAGAAGCGATTTGATGATGGCGAAAACGAAGATCGCCCAACACTTGCTGCTGCTCTCCTTCGGACAATTCTTTGGGGTAGTGAAAGCTGAATTCTGAAGTTTCGGTGATGCCGCCCAACGCCTCGGCCACAGCTGCGTCAGTGGTACGAAAGCCTAAACTCACTCCCGCGATTTCAAGGCCGAGCCCGAGGCTCAAGAAGGCCAACGCTCGAAATCGCTTCTGCTGCACCAGGGACCAAAGACCGCAGGCCAGAAAGACCGTCGTCAGCCGAAACCAGAGCAATGCCGAAGAGACATCGAGTTCCTCGTCGTACAAAGGCCCGGGGAAATAGCCGCCGAAATGGTTGAAGGCGAATATTTGGGGCCCCGCTAACAATGGCCAACAGGTGACGAGAGCGGTGAGCGCGACGGCCCCGAAGTAGATGACGAAGGCCAGCCATCTTCGCTCGGTGAGAGACGCAGCCAAGGCTCCGGTTGCGGCCACTAACAGCGCAGTCGGCACAATGAGCAGCGGCACAAATGCGGGTGAGGCAAAGGGGTCGCAAGGCGTTGCCCACAGCGTTGTGAAGGTGGCGACTGCGAGCGCGGGAACGGGAACAAGCATCAAAAGCAAGGCTGCAGCGAAGATGCGGCGAGGTGCGGCTCGAGCGCACGTGATGGCGAGGCCAGCGCCGCCAAAGGTGAGGAGTACCGCCAGCGCACCTGAGAGTTCGTACCCGGGTTGTCCCATCAGCGGAAGCCACGTGAGGGCAATGCCCACACTGCTGAGCGCGACCCAACGCACCCATATCGCCCGGCGAATGAAGAGCGTCGTCACGAGGAAGAGGACTTTGCTCATGGC
>JAYUVR010000150.1:0-7174 GCA_043753955.1 Archangium sp.
ACATCACCTGCACAGAGGTGCTCGTTCGTTTCATCGTGATGTGACTCGTTCGCTAACGCGACGACCTCGGTCACGCTTCCATCATGCGTCAAGGCGTGCTCAGCGAAGGCGACGTGCCCTAAGCCCAAGACCTGCACCAGCAGCAAGAATGCACTGAGGCATGTGCGTGAGCGCGAAGAGAACACGATGAAGCCGAAATAATGCAGGTCGCCGGGCGATGTCAAGCTGTTGCCACAGGGTTGCAATAAGGGAACAAGCTTAGTGACGAGCGCCAATAAGCCCGATGCCTGGCTTTGTTAGCCTTGCCTGTTTGGTTGAGGGAGAACGTGATGAAGCGTTTGACGCATTTTCCTAGGCGCGCGGAAGACTGGCATCGGGCTCGCCAGGCTGCATGGGCGCTTGGGAATGTTATTTTCAGTGGGCTGGCAATATTGCCAGCATGAGTACACTGGGGCAAGGCCTGGCGACGTTCACTCCTTGCGCAAAGGAGCGGATGATTCGAGCCAGTGAAGCACATTGTCGAGGGCCATTTGTGAGGTCAGGGTGACCGCAGCGCCAAGGCGTGCACGAGCCGGGTCAAAGAAATACACTTCGCCCGCAGGGGTCACGGTCGCTACCAAACATCGCCAACCTAAACGCTTGGCGTCACTGACCAGCCTGGCCCAGGCTGCCTTGGTGAAACGAACTGGCAATGGGCAGCGTTTGACTTGAATACCCACCTGAACGCCAGCGCGAATTCCGAGGAGGTCAAAGGCTCCACGTGAAGCGCGAGATTGATAGACCAGTTCGAACCCGAGCGCCGAAAGTTTGCGTGCAATTTCGAGCTCAGCTTCATCGCCGATGACACTCATGGGTACCACCGCGCCTCCCGGTTGGCGCCAGCGTAACCACATCGCAAACACCGGGTCGGCCATTGACCAACGTTGCGCTTCGTCACGAATCACGGCATCGCCAAGTCGTTCGAGGTATCGCACCACCGCACCCGATGAGGCCCCGGTGCGCCTGGCGATTTCCATAGTTCGCAGAGGTCCATCGGTGAGGGCTTCGAGCGTGGAGGCCAAGGTGGAGGCCTGCCCTACCAAGCGGTCAAATTCCCGAGCAAAATACAAAGAAAGACGGCCCGTGCGCGTGAAGAGGAGTTCAGAAAAAACCTGGCGCACCAACCCGACGTCATATGGTGGTTCGCGCTCGGTGAGCACTTCGCCAAACAGCTGCAAATAAAAAGGGTGTCCACCAAGAATCTCAACGGCCTGTTTGGCAACCGCTGTGGGGATTGTTTTCCCAGGTGGGCCTGATTGTCGGAGAAGTTTCAGTGCGTCTGGAGGCGTCATCGACCCCAGTTCCATCAAATCGAAGTGTTGAAAGAAGGGAGAGCGCTCGCTGGTTGCCAGCTGCTGAAGCAGGCATCGTTCGGAACCACAGACGACGTAAGTAGTACGTCGGTGCCGCTGCCAGATGGCTCGAGCCAAGGTCAGCACGCCTCCTCTTGACGCCGGGAGCTTGGTCAATTCCTGAAATTCGTCCCAAGCGACAACGCAGTATTGTTCGGTCGCCACAGCGAGTCGTTCGGGTAAACCGAGAGCCAATTCGGCGGTTTTGACATTTGCCGGTGCGACGCACAGCGAAAGGAGGTCTGCGCGCAGCGCTCGGTCGAACCCAGCAAATGCGCGTGCTTCAGGTAGGGCAGCTCGGTATTCGTCAGGTCGAGCGGAAAGCGCTTCGAGAGACACCCCGAGCTCGCTCCCAAAGAAAGCATCGACCGTGCGGAGCCCAAGTCGTCGAAAGAGCTCAAACCCCAGTGGCTGTTCTTCGAAACAATCGAGCACAACGAAGCGCACGTCTTTGTGACGGTTTCGGCGCACCAACTCAAGAAGTAGACTGGTTTTGCCCACCCGTCTTACTCCGAGAACCGCAAGCCAGTGTGGTGCTCCGGCTCTTAACTGCTCCACTCGCCTCGTTAATTGCTGGAGTTCCTGAGCGCGGTCGTGAAACGCAATGTCAGTTACGGGCGTACTCGTGCGGAACATGCAAAAGAGTATAAAGCACCCTTTCGCATGCTGGCAATGTTGCCAGCTGTCAATATTGCCAGCGGCTCTGAAAATTCATTGGCCAATGTCCCCAGTCTTGTCCGGTAAAGTCAGTAGGGACGCGAGACGTGACGGGACTGACACTGCCCTTGTGAATGGCCAGGACGAGCAATGTCTATTTGCTTTTTATTGCTGTGCGTTTGGCTTTGAGGCGAGCCGCAATCTCTTGAGCGCGCAGTTTCACAATGCGGGTGACGAGTTGTGAAGGCACCGGTTCTGAAAGCGGAAACCGAATGGTGCCTTTGCTGATTTTGTATGGCTCTAATTTTGTTTTCAGACGCTCAGTTATGAATTCACTGGCGGGGTAAAGCGAGTAGTGCGCTTTCCAGCCGGCAAAGTAGATGACGAGCGCCCCATCAACCTTGTACGCGGGAATTTGGTAGCTGATGACTTCTTCGGCCTTGGGGAGTGCGTGCCTGATAATACTGCGAACTTGTTTCAGAACGCGGCGCGCCTGTAGAGGTTGCTTGGCCAGATACGCTTCGACGGATGGGTAGTCTGTCTTTGCCATGGCTGAAAAAGTTCCTGTTTAATCTATCGGCACCGAAAGCCCGTCAATTGATTTCGACCGCCTCGAAACAGCTGATCGACGTTTCAATGCGGAAGTTCGACTGAGTGGTGTGTCGCTCTGCATGAAACGCATCGAAAGCATACGTTTGACCAACTACGATGCCGAGCGCGGCTGCCTTCTGGTCGAAATCGATGGTGTCCACCTGTACGCCGTGCACTCCGCCTAAGTCCAACGCCAGCTTGTTGTTGACGAAAATCCAGACATCGTCGTCTCCGCTGAAGGTGAAATGCTCGCCACCTCGGTAAGTGAATGAGGCGTGAATTTCGGTCGTGAAGTGGAAATTGTGTATTCGGTTTTCATTGCCAAACCCGAGCCCATCGACGGGGAAGAATGCGGGGTTGTCGTAGACGTAAACACCAGCGTCGAGACTCGTCAGTGGCAACGAAAGGGTGGTGGCGATGTTGGTGGCAGTGACGTCACGGTACCATTCGTCGAAATTCGCCTTTCCAGATGTCGTGCTGCTCGTGGTGGCGGGCGCATATACTGGCTTCTTGTCTGACCCCAATTGTGCCGTGACGATGTTTTTGTCAGTGCCCGTACGGTTCTCTTCGAAATCTGGGTGACTGGCTTTGAAGTCGCGCACCGTCGCCAGAAGCCCAGTGCAGTCACCGCCGCCTGTGCCGGCTGCTCCACCCGCAGCGCCGCCGCCAAGACCATTTCCTCCTCCCCCGCTTCCACCTCCCCCGCTTCCACCTCCAGCGCCGCCGCCTGAATTGGTCGACCCTCCGCCTTGACCACCATCACCGGGGAAATCACCTGGGCTGCAGTTGCAAGCGGAAAATGTTGCGAAACAAATGAACCATGCTGAGAGAACTTGCACCTGAGGTTTCATTCCGCGCATCTTAAGTCCCTTTGGAACTTTGCCACGAGTGCGTGCCCCACTCACGTTGGCCTTCACTGGCTGCTTTGAGAACTACACGCGCTTTGGTCCACCGGTGATATCAAGGCGCAATGAAAGAGGTCATCACCGAGATAGACATTGACGCGACAGCAGAACGCGTTTGGAACGTTTTGGCAGCCAATGAACTTTGGCACACTTGGAACCCTTTCATCGTCCGCTCGGCAGGTGCGTTGACCGTCGGCCAAAAGGTCACCAACACCATGCAAATGCGCGGTGGAAAACAGATGACCTTCAAGCCCACCATTCTCAAGGCTGAGCCTGGCAAAGAATTGCGCTGGCTGGGCCAACTGTTTCTTCCCAAGCTCTTCGATGGTGAGCACTATTTCCAAATTGAGTCGCGCGGCTCAAAAACGCATTTTATTCAAGGTGAGCGTTTCAGTGGAATTCTCATCGGAATGTTGAATCTGGACGACGTGCGAGCGAGCTTTAAGGCGCTCAATGAGGCATTAAAGAAACGGGCTGAGGAAATGCCAGCATGATAATCATTCACTCTCATTGCGCGATTGGCTTTCGCGCAGTGCACTGGTGAGACTCAAATCAAATCGGTGTTGGACTGAGCGAAGCAGGCTTTCCAATGCCTCGCCTTCCAACCCCAATCGTCTCGCCAGTGCGGTGCGTGTCTGTTCAGCCAAGGTTTGACGGGCTTCGGTGAGCCACCGCGCGATGGTGCTGCGGTGCGCTTGGTAGAGGGGTGCGATTTCGTCGATGGACAGGTGGTCGAGCAGGCTGAGGCGCAGCAGCGCTCGCTCTTTCGGCGTCAAAGCGGTAACGGCTTCGCGAAAGGCGTGGCGAAAGTGAATCTGTTGGTCGCCCCGCACCAGCCCCGCTTCGATTTCTGCCACATCGGGAACAGCAGCCAAGGTTTCATCAGATTCAAATGGCTTCTGGGTCGCTTCAAGATTTGAAAGAAGTCGCAAGGCAACCGTACGAAGAAAGCTCTGCAGCGGCCCTTTGCCTGCATATTGAGCAAGAGCGGGCGGTGTGCCCAAGAGAAGTTTGATGCGCGTCTGTTGAAGAACGTCATCGACGACGGACGGCGTCGCCCGCCTGCGCAACGTGTCGCGAACACTGGGGAGCAATTGCTCATCAAGCATCTGCAACGCGGCTGGCAAATGAGCCAAGCAGGCCGCGGCCAGAATCAGCCCCTCAAGGTCAACCGGTGGTTCATCAATGCGAGGCAGCTTCAGCGCGGCGAAGGCCTCGTGGCTCATGCCCAGGCGTTGAGCCAATACCCAGATGTGCTCAAGCGGAAGGGACATTCAAACCCATTGATAGCCCAGGGCGCGTCGCTGGCTACAGAGGGAAGTCGTTCTTTTCGTAAGACTTCTTCATCGCTCGTCTTGTCCCACCACAGCAGGTGCCTTTTGCACCGCTTTGCTTTGGAGCACATTCACGATGGCTCGTCTGACTCTGATGTTGATGGCAACGGTAGTGTCTTCTTGTGGTGCATCGCCAGCGCTCGTCGATGGTGGCAGCGGAAGTATGGGAGGTGGAGGTGGCAGCGGAAGTATGGGAGGTGGAGGTGGCGGAGGGCTGACTGAGGCTGAACGTGTTTCGATTTTTTGTACGAAAACGCTGCTGGCCCACTGCTCTCAGTGGTTTAGCAGTCAAACCCAATGCGTTGACACGATGGCTCGCACCCAGGCCTCTTTATGTCAGACGAAGTGGGAAGCCGAAACCGACTGTCTTCAAATCACACAAACCAGCGACTGGGTTTGCAGTGCGTTGGGCGAGCCATCTATCGCAAACACTGCTTGCCGTGACCAGTATGGGTTTGGCTCGTATTGCCGACTGGCGGTCGCGAAGCCTGAGTGCTACCTGGCCGCATGCCAATACGCCGCAGACTGCCCCAGTGACTATTCGTGTAATGACAAAACAAAACACTGCTTTAAGCTCGCGGCGAGCTGTGGCGGTTTGCCATGCACGTTTGATAGTGACTGTCCTTCTCGTTTTCGTTGTAACAATGCTCTCGAGCAGTGTGTGCGATTGTAAAGGCGATTTGAATGCGATGTCTTGATGACAACACGATGTTTGAGTTGTCGCTGGGCCAGCTGAGCGGCGAGGCGTTACACGAAGCAGAACGTCACGTCGATGACTGCACTCCGTGTCGCCGAGCGCTAGCCCAGATGCTTCGCACCAGTGCTCCACGGCCACCGCAGCCACCAGCGCTGGTGACGGCCGGTACTTCGGTTGGTCGCTACTTGGTCATCGAACGCGTGGGTCACGGCGCGATGGGGCAGGTCTTCTCAGCTTACGACCCACACCTCGATCGAAAGGTTGCACTGAAGCTGCTTCGCCCTGGTTCAGGAAATGCCGAGCATCAAGTGCGACTCGGGCGCGAAGCACAGACATTGGCGCGTTTGTCACACCCCAACGTGGTGACGGTTTTCGACGTGGGCACTTGGGAAAATCAACTCTTCATGGCGCTGGAATTCGTGCCGGGAGGGTCGGTGCGCAATTGGCTCAAACACACATCACGCAGTTGGCGTGAAGTGGTGACGCTGTATGCCCAAGCGGGCCGTGGGTTGGCGGCGGCTCACGACGCCGGTGTTGTTCATCGTGATTTCAAACCAGACAATGTGCTGGTGCGAACTGACGGCCGGGCCCAAGTTACGGATTTCGGGCTCGCGGCGATGAAGAGTGCTGAAGGTGCTTTCGAGGCATCTGAAGTGATGCTCACCCAAAGCGATGCTTTGCTGGGAACTCCTGCGTATATGGCCGCGGATCAACTCGGGGGTGCTCCTTCGACTGCTTCGTCTGACCAATTTAGTTTTTGCGTGTCTCTCTTTGAGGGCCTTTGTGGAACGCGCCCCTTCGAGGGAAAGACGGTCGATGAGCTGCTGCGAAACGCGCGCGCTCAGCGAAGGCAGTCGCTCTCGAGCGATATTCCTCCGGCGCTAAAGCGATTGTTGTCTAAAGGTCTTGCAGCAGATCCACAGGCTCGATTCTCGTCGATGACTGAACTGGTGAATGCGCTTGAGGCGCTCACCTTTCGTTCGCGACGGTGGTGGTACGCCGCTGCCGCAGTGGGGTTGCTTGCCGCGAGCACACTTATTCCTGGAACAACAGTCAAACGCCAGCCGGCCTGCGTCTTTGCGGAAGAACGGCATGGGGCCAGCTGGAACGAGACACGTCGCGAGGGCGTCAGAAAGGCTTTTATCGCCACTGGTCTTTCCTACGCTCAGAGCACCTGGGCGGAAGTCGACCGAGCTGTGAGCGCTCGCCGCGATGCATGGCAGATGCTGGGCTTTGAAGCGTGTGAGGGGATGTTGGGGCCTCGGCCCAGTTCCATGTTCCAAGCGCAATTTCAGTGTCTCAATGAGCGTTGGGCAGAACTGGAAGGAACACTGCGAGTACTCGAAGCCGGCGGGGAAGATGTCGTGAACCGAGCGGCGCGTGTGGTCGACAAACTGGCCGATGTCGACGCATGCACAACCATTTCGGGTCTGGCTCGATATGGCGCCGATGCGGGTCTGTGTCAGCGCTGCGTGGAGGATCAACTCGAGGTCGCAAAGGCACGTGCGTTTTTTGAGGCTGGGAAAATCGCGCAAGCTCATGAATCGGTAGCGCAGGGCCTCGATGGGGGCGTGGTCACAGCGCAGGCCAAAGTGGCTC
>JAYUVR010000151.1:0-19296 GCA_043753955.1 Archangium sp.
AGCCAAGGCATCAAGAAATGGGGACACTTTCGTTTTGATGCGCCTGAAAAAAATGAAGATGCCGACGAGCGCTCCCAAGACGCCGCCCATCGACGACAAGCCTTCCCAGAATCGAAAGAGAACGAACGGGTCTTTCGCTGTAAGCAATTCAGGGTGGTAAGCGAAGAGATGCATGAAATGGCCGCCAACCAGGCCAAACATCACGGCCCAAGGCACCATGTCGCGCAGCGGCTCGTCACGGCCAGGCCAGTAGAGTCGCGCTTGACGAGAAGCCAGCACCGAGCCCACCACCACGCCCGCTGCCGAGAGAACCCCAAACACGTCAATGCGCTGCCCAAAAGGCAAGTGCAAAGCCGGTAACTCAAACCAGGGAATCAAGTGCGCCCAGAGGGATTCGAACCCCCGACCCTCGGCTTCGAAGGCCGATGCTCTATCCAGCTGAGCTATAGGCGCAATGTATCTTGCGTACTTCGGTACTGCAGGGCGGCCTACCGGGATCGAACCGGTAACCTCAGGAGTCACAGTCCTGCGCTCTAACCAGTTGAGCTAAGGCCGCCATATCAAAGTTGTGAGGCGCGCGGAGTACTCAATGCGACCGACGACGTCAATCGCCTTGGTGATTTGAATTCACGATGACGTAAAAAACACCCAAATTTTTGACAGTTGATATTTAGCCAACTATTGGTATTATACCAAGTATGCTTCTACAACCGCTCCGGGCATCCGACGCGAAGAAGCTGAGCCGCACATGTCAGAGCGAATGGCAGAACGAAACCTGCAACGTCTCGACCTCGTGAATGTGCTTCGAGGAGGCAGTGTGCAGGAGGCCGAGTGGGAAAACGGAGAATGGAGGCATCATGTTAAGACGCCACGAATCACCGTCATTGTCAGTTTCCCAGAGGACATGTTGCTTAAGGTGATTACGTGCTGGAGGACGTCATGAAATGCGATTGCGGTGAAAAACTAACTGAGCGGGTAGGTGATACCGAGATGGACGAAGGAGGTGTCAAAGTAAGGCTGATCGGCGTTCGCATCTTTACCTGCCCCAAATGCGGCCGCGAAACGCACACTATTCCCAAAATGGAAGCACTCCTTCGCGAAATTGCGACGACTCTTGCGCGAAAACGTCAGCGGCTCATGCCCCAGGAAATTCGTTTTCTTCGCAAGTACCTTGGGCTTTCCAGCAAGGATTTCGCGAGAAAAATAGGCGTTGACCACACGACCGTCTCAAAATGGGAACGGGTCGATGAACCTCAAGATATGGGCCGTGTCGCTGAACGACTGCTGCGAATGTTTGTCTTGTACGAGAAGCCAGTCGACGCGTACCCACTCGAAGAGATGGGTGCGGAAGCTGCTGCGCCAGCGCACCCAACAATGGTCCATGATCAACGCGGCTGGCACCCGCGGGCTGCTTAGCCGGTACCTCCTCGCTATGGTTGGAAGCATCTAGAGTGCGCGACTGGAAAGAGAATTTGAAGGAAACCGTGATCTTCATGGGAATTGACCACCGGTAGATTGGCATCACCGCTGGTTCGACGACGGGCCGCGATGGCCAGAAGTGCGAACACCCCAAACCCAAAGGGGAGCGACAGCGCGATGCGAGCCACTAAATCCGCGCCCGATGGCCATTCTCCCGGAGAAAGGTCGAATGGGGTTCCGAGGGCCTGTTTGCCCAGCACGAACAGCATGGGACAACCAACCGCAAGTGCGACTACCTGCAGCATAATCTTGCGCTCGTTCGCGGGCTCATCCGTCTCGTCGAGCGCCCATCCTACATAGGCGCCCAAGCCACCGCCGCAGAGTACGAAGGCAAACAGGTAGGCAGTAAGCGCTCTCGCCCACCAGACATCGAAAGACTCAAGCCAAATGGCGAGCGCGATGCACGCAGCACTTCCCAAAACGATGATGACCACGTCGCCGGGCGCCCAATGCTTGAGCGGCCACCAACGTCGAGCTGGGTTTGCCTGCGCGCCTCCGTGTCGCCCCTTCGCTGGCACGACTGTCAGGTACACGAAACCATCGTGACCTTCAACACCCGCTCCCGCCAGTAGATAGCGGTGTCGAAAAGGCTGGGAGTGGCGAGAACTAGAACAGCGTGCCCGGCGGGACTCGAACCCACGACCCTCGGCTTAGAAGGCCGATGCTCTATCCAGCTGAGCTACGGGCACTCGACCTGCGAAAAACTGAAGTCGGGGCGGCCGGATTCGAACCGACGACCTTCTGCGCCCAAGGCAGACGCGCTACCAGACTGCGCTACGCCCCGTCTTCTGGGGGGCCTTTTGAACTATGACTTCGTAACGCGCAAGTGCCGTTTCGCTGACTTGAAGGCAATTTGGGTCTTTTTGCTCGAAAGCCAAGACTTTGACCTGCACCCTCTCCTGCTGGCAGTCTCTGGGTATCCGTGCGTACGCGTTTCGTCACCTTGAGCCTTTTTGCCGCTTTGACCAGCTGCAAAGAGGGTCTCAAACCTGCAGAGCCCGACCCGGTTACTGACCCCAATTCTGGGGAATGTAGCTCAACCCCGACTCCGGGTACTCCGCTTCGTCTTCTGTCTCGGGCGGAATACAACTCGACAGTTCGAGACCTCTTGGGTGCGGTTGACGGGCCGGCCAAAGACTTCCCTCGCGAGCCGCTTGCGCACGGCTTCGACAACGACGCCGTGCTCAACCAAGTAACAGGCCCGCACGTCACGGCTTACCTCGAAGCTTCTGAACTCCTGGCTCACGACACCATCAACGCCCGGCGTTCAACCGTGGTGCCTTGTGAAACCAGCGATCAAGCTTGCGGTGAACTCTTCATCGCTACCATGGGCCTCAAGGCATTTAGGCGACCGCTCAACGCCGACGAAAGAATGACGCTCAACACCCTCTTCACCACCATCAGCGCCACCCAAGGTTTTGAAGAGGCCCTCGAAGTCACGTTAGAATCGATGCTCCAATCGCCTCAGTTTCTGTATCGCGACGAGCAAGCGTTGGGTGAGCCCACGACTCCAGTGGTGAAACTCGGTGGGTATGAGCTGGCTTCACGACTCTCGTATTTTCTCTGGGGCACCATGCCTGATGCGGCGCTGCTTGAAGCAGCCGCCAATGGCGTGCTCGACCAAACGAGCGGAATCGAAGCACAAGCGCGACGCATGCTCGACGATGCCAAAGCCACTGACGGAATGATGCGGTTCTTCTCGCTCTGGCTGTACCTCGATGGCGTGGAAACCACTGAGAAGAACACTCAAGTCTACCCGCAGTACTCGCCAGCGCTCGCGAAAGCATGGCGCCAATCGCTTGAACTTTTCATCACTGACGTCATGAGCCACGAAGGCACGCTGAAGGCGTTGCTGACCTCGAAGGTGATGTACACGAATAATGCAATGTCTATGTATGGGCCTGCGGCGAACTCACCTGAATTCGTGCGCAGTGTGATGGAAGGCTCACAGCGTCAAGGTCTTCTCACTCAACCCGGCTTTCTCGCATTCAAAGCCATGCCCGACGGGAGTTCACCTGTCCGCCGAGGTATTTTTGTACTCGATAAGTTGATGTGCGAAGTGCCTCCTCCTCCGCCGGCGGCAGCGAACATCACCCCTCCTGAGCCTTCCACCGTCGCCACCACTCGCGAACGATTTGAAGGCCACAGCAAAAGCGATGGTTGCTCTGGCTGTCACAAATTCATCGACCCGGTGGGTTTCACGTTCGAAAACTACGATGGGCTCGGCCAGTGGCGAGACACGGAAAATGGTCAACCCATCGATGCCCGCGGCGGAGTGAAAGTGTCGCGCGACGAACAAGTCATTGGCGAGGTCAATGGAGCCGGAGAATTGAGTGCCAAGTTGGCCCAAAGCCGCAACGTTCACGATTGCGTCGCCAAAGAATTTTACCGCTTTGCCCTCGGGCGCGAGCTGACTCAAGCCGATACCTGCGTCACCGACCGAATCAATGAGCGCTTCATGAACTCGGGGGGAAACTTCAAAGAACTGATGCTGGCCATCGTGCAGTCGCCTGCCTTTTCCAGCAATCTGAACCCGGGATCGACGCCATGAAACTTTCAAGGCGCCATCTCTTGCGCGGTGCAGGCGGCATTGTGGTGGGGCTTCCATTTCTCGAAGCCTTGGCTCCGCGCGTGGCGCACGCGGCTCCAGTACCTCAAAAACGTTTCATCGGCGTTTACCACCCCAATGGAGTCTTCACTCCGCAGTGGTTTCCCACCGGGAGTGAAAGCGACTTCACCCTGGGGCCCATTCATCGAGCCCTCGAGCCGTGGAAGTCGAAGCTCCTGTTCACCAGCGGCCTCGATATGGAAGTCGCCATCTCAGGGCCGGGAGAGCAACACCAACGCGGAGTGGGTGCGCTCTTCACAGGTGCAAAACTCGATTCAGGTTCCTTCGTCGGCAACGACGGCAGCCGCGCCGGTTACGCACTCGGCCCTTCAATCGATCAAACGCTCGTCGACCTCATCGGCAATGGCACCCGCATTCCCAGTTTGCAGTTGGGCGTGCACACCTTGCTGCCCAACGTGGCAGGGGTGGTGAGCTATCGAGGCTCTACTCAACCACTGCTCCCGCAAAATGACCCTCGGCTTACTTTCCGCAGTTTGTTTATGGATTCGGGGATGCCGACCACCGAGCTCGACAAGTTACGGGCGCGGCGACGTTCAGTGCTCGATTCGGTGCAAAGCCAACTGGGCTCGTTGAAGAGAACTGTCAGCACCAGCGATCAAGCACGCCTCGACCAACATCTCACCTTGGTGCGGGAGATGGAAAATCGCCTGACCGCCCTCCCCCCAGGCACCTGCCAGTCACCCAACGACCCTGGAATGATTGAGTTTGAGCGCGAAGCACAAATTCCCACCGTGACCAGCTTGCAGTTAGACCTGCTGATTCTCGCGCTGCGGTGCGACCTCACTCGAGTGGCCACGGTGATGTTCAGTGATGCGATGAATCACATCTCGATGCCTCACCTGAATATCAACACCGATATTCACAATCTCACGCACGCGGCCGACAGTGACCCCTCGAGAGAGAAAGTAGCAACTCGAGACAGCTGGCAGGCTCAAATGATGGCCACCTTGCTGCTCGGGCTTGAATCGATTCAAGAAGCCGACGGCAGCAACGCGCTTCAACACACACTGGTGTTTTGGGGCAGCGACGTCTCACGGGGCAACGTGCACTCGCATGACGACATGCCCTTCGTGCTGGCCGGTGGCGGAGCCGGCTTTCGCATGGGCCGCTTCGTCAAATGGAACAACGTGTTTCACAACAACCTGCTCGTCAGCATCATCAACGGCTTCGGAGGTTCCATCAGCACTTACGGAAACCCCGCCTTCTGCACTGGGCCACTTTCGAATTTGACTTAAGTTTTGCGAGCTCCCCGTGAGCGTGCGTAGAGCCTTGAGCGATTTCTAAAGCCGCAGGCCGGGTGAGCGTCTCCAACAACGTACTCAGTGGTTACATCGCACTGAGGTACTCTGTTCTGAGAGCTGCTTCGTCTTAGGACGAACTGATGTAATCAGTAAGTACGTTGTCGGAGACCCTCGCGCCCCGCCTCATGGGCATCCGCCCTGAAGCTCAAACGAGCACCTTCACATCGGCAAGCTGATGACAAACCTCGCTCCTCCGCCTGCTGGAGAAGTGACTGCCACTCGACCGCTATGGGCTTCGATGATGGCGCGAGTGAGGGCCAAGCCCAAGCCAGTACCATTCTGCTCGTGTCGAGTGGTGAAGAAGCGCTCGAAGAGATGGGGCAAGTGCTCGGGTTCAATGCCGGGCCCACTGTCATGCACACTGACATTGGCTGTGGCTCCCTGGACTTCGAGTCCCAATTCCACCCAACCACCCTCTCCAGCGAATGAAAGTGCATTGAGCAAAAGATTGGAGAAAGCGCGTTCTAACAACGCCGGCACGCCCAATACTGTTACGGCTTGGTCAAGCCCGTGGAGTCGCCAGGCAACGGTAAAGAAACGAGGGTCTGCGGCAAGTCGAGCCTGAATTCCAGAAAGCAGTGCCCCCAAAGGCAGCGATTCCCGAGGTTCCCGCGGCAGCCCGGCTTCAGCTCGTGCCAGATCAAGAAACTGAGTGACCAATTTGTCGAGCTGGGTCGAGCTCTGGAGAAGTACGCCGGTCAGTTTCTCGACCCGTTGCGCCGTAAGCCCTCCTTGCGCAATCAGTTCTGCACACGTTCGCACGGCGGCGACCGGGTTCTTCATCTCGTGTGCGAGGTCGTTAAGGAAAGCCTCGTTAGCCTTGGTTCGCTCAGCCAGAGCGGTAACGAGGGTGTTGAAGGCGTCGGCCAAATCACCCAGTTCATCGCTTCGCCCGAGATCAATACCCGCTTGAGGAACGGCTTCTTTGGCCCGAGCCAGAACTTCCAATCGCAGCCTTTCAAGTGGGTTGAGCAACCTTCGATTGAGTGCCCAGCCGATGAGCAGTGCTGAGGCCAAGGTCGCTGAAAGCAGCTTGAGCAATTGGTTACGCTGAACGCGCTCAGGAAGAACGGAACGTCTTGATTGGCTTTGCACATGAAACAGCAATGGCTCTGAAGTCGGCGACCGATGCTTTTGTGCCACCGCATGCACCAGCAGGTTTCCGCCTGGGGCAAACCGAGCCGACTCGCCCCGAACTTCGGCGGTGGTGCTTTCTGGTCGCAGATTCAAAGGCCCCCACGCGCCTTCCAGCGTGGCTACACCATGCGCGACTGGGCCATAGAGCAATTCGCTTAAGCGAAAAGCAAAGTCAGAAGTGATGGTGTGATCGACATCAAGCACGGGCTGACCGCCCTCCGTGACAATGCGAATGTGCTGATTATGTTCAGTCGCCCGCTGATGGGCCCACGTGAGAAGGGTTTCACTATCGCTTTGAGTGAGCAGCGCATCGAGCGTTTCTCGATCAGCAATAGCGGTGCGCTCTGCGCGATAGATTTCCCAACGGTTCATCGTCACCAGAAAAATAAATGGAGCCGCTGTCGCTGCAACGACCGCAAAGTACAATCGATTGTGAAGCCCACGATTGCGTCCAGAGCTCAATGACGCCACCTGTAGCCTGCGCCGATGACGGTCTCGATGCAGTCAAACTGAGCGTCAACGGCCTCGAATTTTCGCCGCAATCTGCGCACGTAAGTGTCGATGAGCCTATCCCCAACGACTGCATCTTCTCCCCTGCATTGATCGATGAGCGTGTCTCGACTGAGCACTGTTCCTGGCCGGCGAGTCAACGCTTCGAGCATGCGAAATTCAGTCACCGTGACGTCGATTTTCGTCTCAGACCACCGCACTTCAAGGCGTTCTGGAAAGAGCGCGAGTGCACCGACACGGTGTGCGCGTTCGGGAACAGTACCTGCGCGAGCCACATCGCGCCGCAGCAGCGATTGAATACGAGCCAACAGCACCCGGGTACTGAAAGGTTTACTGACGTAGTCATCAGCACCCAAATCAAGCCCCAAGGCTTCGTCGATTTCACTGTCTCGCGACGTGAGCAGAATCACCGGAACATGATTGCCCGCCTCGCGCAGCGTGCGACACAGTGCAAAGCCATCAAGCCGAGGAACATTGACGTCGGAAATGACTAGATCTGGTCCGTGCTTGAGAATGAGCTCGAGCCCAGCTTTCCCGTCAGCTGCGCTGGTGACTTGATGGCCAGCGTCTTCCAAAGCAAATGAAAGCGCCGTGACCAGAGCTGAATCATCTTCGATGAGCACCAATCGAGCCATGGCTGCTCTTTTTTCACGCCTCAGCGCACTCCGCTACCGACCGAAGGAAGGAACCTTCAGCGTAAAGAGCGAAACTTCTGGAATGGCTCCCGCACGTGGAAAGTGGCCTCCTCGGCCGGCACCAATTCCTCGGTTCACGTAGAGTTGGTTGCCTGCGGCTTGATATCGCCCACGAACGTAAGGCTCTCCTGCCATGTGCATGAGCGCATTCGTAACTCCAGGCACCACAAAATGGCCCCCGTGCGTATGGCCCGACAAGCACAGCAGACCCAACGGAGGCAGTCGGTTCGCAGTCGATGGAGCGTGAGTCAAAATAAGTCGAGAACCCGTTTCCGGTACTCCCTTGAAGCTGGCCACGGGGTCGTCATGTCTGGTGCGACCATCATCGACTCCGATGATTCGAAAAGGTGCGTCTTTTAGATTCAGCACACTGTGCTGATTTCGCAGCACCTCAATGTTCGCCCTTTGAAGCACCGCTGTGAGTGCAGCCGGGTGAGTCCAGTGATCATGATTTCCCAAGACGGCAATCTTGGGAACGTCGAGCAACGAGCCCAACAATTCACCCACGCGCTCGACCGGGTCGCGTTTCACCGTAATGAAATCACCGGTAAGTACCACCACATCTGGCGCCAGTCGATTCACCGCGCGGACCGCTGATATCAACCGGCTATCAGGCGTAAAGGTGCCGATGTGAAGATCCGACAACTGCACAATCCTCAGTCCATCGTGAGCTGGGTTGAGCGTTGGCAAGATGACTTCAATAGGTTCCACTTCGAACGCTTCAGCGCGTGCGACGGCCTGCGCAGCCGCCGAAGATAAGACTACGCCACCCATTCCAAGCAGTACGGCTCGCCGAGTTGGTTTCATAGAAACCATGCTCCGTCACGGCTGTGAATGAGATTGGAACGCCATGTGAAACGTCTGTGAAACGTTGTCAGCACTCAGACGTCGAGCTCTTTCACGTCACCTGCGCTTTCCATAATGAACTTGAAGCGAGCGGCGACCTCTTTGCCTAAGAGGTCATTAATAACTCGATCAGTCTCAAGCTCGTTCTCGATACCCACCTTCAAGGCCACTCGCTTTTTTCGATCGAGCGTCGTCATCTTGAGCTCGTCAGGCGTCATTTCGCCCAAGCCCTTAAAGCGCATGATGTTGGGTTTGCTATTGGCCCGGCCCTTGGTCCTGATGATCTCTTCTTTGTGCTCATCATCAAGCGCCCAGTACGTCTCCTTGCCAATATCGACTCGGTACAGTGGAGGCTGAGCGATGTACACGTGGCCCGCCAAAATCAACGGCCGCAAGTGGCGATAGAAGAACGTCAACAGCAGCGTCGAAATATGGAGCCCGTCAGCATCAGCATCCATCAACAGAAAAATCTTTCCATACCGCAGCCGAGTCAAGTCAACCTCAGCGCCCAAGCCACAGCCCAAGGCACTGGCGATGTCTTGCAATTCCTTATTCCCTGCGACCTTGTCGGTACTCGCTTGCTCAGCGTTGAGCACCTTGCCTCGCAACGGCAAAATCGCCTGCGTATGTCTGTCTCGCCCTTGTTTGGCCGAGCCGCCTGCGGAATCACCTTCGACGATGAAGAGCTCACTGTCTGCAGGGTCAGTAGATGAGCAGTCTGCCAACTTGCCCGGCAAGTTCAGCTTGTGACTGACGGCCGACTTCCGACTGACCGCCTGACTTGCAGCACGAGATGCTTCCCGAGCTCTGGCCGCCAAAATGATGCGAGCAACCACTGCCTCAGCGATGGTCTTGTTGTCATTGAGCCACTTTTCCACCGCTGGGCGAATGACGTTGTCCACCTGCCCTTGGGTCTCGGGGTTGTTGAGCCGCTCTTTCGTCTGCCCCTGAAACTGAGGTTCCACCACATACGCTGAGAGCACGCACACCATACCCTCGCGAATGTCATCAGCAGTCAGCGTCACGCCTTTCGGAGTCAGCGCGTGCGTCTCGATGTAGTTGCGCACCGCCTTCACCACGCCTGCTTTGAACCCGCTCTCGTGCGTGCCACCGTTCTTGGTGGGAATGCCGTTGACGTAGCTCTTCACCAACTCGTCGGTGGCTTCCGTCCATGCCAGAGCGAATTCAAGCTTCACTCCGTTTTCATGTGACTTGTAGAACGGAGTCGAAGCTGGCGGCACCAACCCCTTGGCCCCATCGACAATCAACTTGGCGATGTATTCGGCAATGCCCCCATCGTGACGAAAGCACACTTCAGTCTTTGGGCTTGCAGTGTCATCGAAAAAAACAATTTCCAAACCCTTGTGCAGGTAGCTTTTCGATTCAAGTCGCTCTTTGATGAGCTCGCCGTCGAACCTGAGCTTGTTGCCAAAAATTTCAGTATCGGGAGTGAAGGTGATGGTGGTGCCGGAGCCCCGCGCATTGCCCAGCGTCTTCAATTTCGAAATGGCCTTACCCCGGGCATACGTCTGCTCGTGATGTTTTCCATCGCGCTTAATTTCCGCCACCAATTCGCTCGAGAGCGCATTCACCACTGACGAACCCACCCCGTGAAGGCCGCCTGAATGGGTGTAATTCTTCTTCTCGAATTTGCCACCCGAGTGAAGCGTAGTGAGAATCACTTCCAGTGCTGACTTGTTGTACTTCTTCATCACATCAACGGGGATACCGCGGCCGTCGTCACCGACCGTCACCGTGCTGCCATTCTTATGCAGCCGCACTTCGATGCGTGAGGCATAGCCGTTCATCACCTCATCGACGCAGTTGTCGACGATTTCCCACAACAGGTGATGGTACCCATCGGCCCCAGTGCCGCCAATGTACATGCCCGGCCGAATGCGCACCGGTTCGAGCCCTTCGAGCACTTGAATGTCAGACGCGTCGTATTTTTTTGCAGCCACGGCGTACCTCCTTTACTTCTTGTCTGTCTTTGTCGCTTCAGGCAGCAGCACCAATTCGAGCGGCCGATTGACTGTTTTGATTTGATCTTTCTTCGACATCTCGCGCCCTTTGCCTCCGCGGCTAGACACTTCGTAACGACCGGGCGACAATTTGAGCGTCTTGCCTTTAGCGGTCTCTAAAAGAAGTTCTGCGTCTTTCTTCGAAGCACACAAGAAAGCGACGACCTGATCAGTCTCACCGACTTTGATCACCGTCACTCCGCGACCGGGGCCGGCCAGCTCATTGACTTCAGAGACCTTGCAGACCAACGCATTCGTATTCTTGGTGACTACGGCCAAGAGATCTTTCTCAACACACCCTGAAATACCGATGATCTCGTCGCCCGGAGCACACTTGGCGAACCTCCGCCCTGAACGCGTCGAAGCTTCTTTAAACGGTTCCAACGCGAAGCGCAGGCCGTAACCGTCTTTAGAAACAGCCACCATCATCGCGGGTATCGGCAAGCGGGGATCAAGTGAAAGTGCGCCGATGATTCTTTCGTTGTCGTCAAATTTGAACAACTTCTGCACGGGGTCGCCGTAGCCCGTTGAAGCCGGCACATCATTAAAGCGTGTGGTGTAGGCCGAACCTGCGCTCGAGAAGAAAATCAGACTCGTCTTGAGCGAGCCCGACACCAGCGACATCAATTCATCGCCTTCGCGCATACGCGTCGACGTGGGATCTTTGAGTTCTCTGACCCGCTTGACCCAACCATCTCGAGTCACCACCACCTGGCAATCTTCGTCGGCAATAAAGGCTTCTTCGCTGTACTCGACTTCTTCCACTGGGCCAGAAACGCGAGTGCGACGCTTGTCTGTGTACGTCTTCGAGACGCCCTCAAGCTCTTCTTTCACCAATGCCCAACGCGACTTCATTCCCGATTTGTCAGTCTTGAGCAACTCCGCGAGTCGCCTCGCTTCGCCACGTTTTTCTTTCAATTCTTTTTGAATCACCAAAATCTCGAGGCGCGCCAACTTGTACAACTTCATTTCGAGAATGGCGTCGACCTGCTCAGCAGACAATTGAAACCGAGCGATGAGTTTTTTCGCCGCATCGTCTTTGCCTTCAGACTTGCGGATGATTTTGATCATCTCATCGAGCGCGTCGTAAACCTTTTCAAAACCCTCAAGCAGATGCAGCCGAGCCTTCAATTGCTCGAGCTGGAAAGTCAGTCGCTTGGTAACCACTTCCAATCGAAATTCGAGGAAGTGCCAAAGCATGGCCTTGAGATCGAGCCGCTTGGGCGTACCGACTTCAGGGTTTTCCGTCGGGACCAAACACGTCAAGTTGACGTTGAAATTGGTCTGCAGCGGGGTGTGCTTGTACAAGTACGACATCACCAACTCAGCGTCGGCATCACGCTTGAGTTCCATCACCACACGCACTTCTTTGGTCGATTCGTCACGCACATCGACCAGCGACGGCAACTTGCGGTCATTGATAATTTCGCCGATTCGCGAGACCAGCGTCGACTTGTTCACCGCATATGGCACTGAAGTGACGATGATGTTCTGCCCACCTCGCGCCCGCTCTTCGAGCTTCCATTCACCGCGCAGCCGCACTGCCCCTTGACCCGTTTCGTAGATCTCTCGAAGCTCTTTTTTCGAGTTGAGAATCTGCCCACCGGTAGGGAAGTCGGGGCCCTTGACGAACTTGAGTAAATCTTTGGTCTCAAGTTTTGGGTCAGCAATGAGGGCGAGACAGGCGTCGATCAATTCGCCCAAATGATGCGGAGGAATATTGGTAGCCATGCCCACCGCGATGCCGGTGGTGCCATTCATCAACAACTGCGGCAGCTTTGAAGGCAACACCGTCGGCTCAAGCCGAGTGCCGTCATAGTTGGGTCGCAGTTCAACCGTCTTCTGCTGGAGCTCCCCCAACATCTCGTCAGCAATACGCTCGAGGCGCGACTCGGTGTAACGCATCGCCGCGGGTGCATCGCCGTCGAGCGAGCCAAAATTTCCGTGCCCGTCAACCAGCGGGTAGCGCAGCGAAAAATCTTGCGCCATGCGAACCAGCGCGTCGTAGATCGATTGATCTCCGTGGGGGTGAAACTGCCCCATCACCACGCCGACCACGTTGGCGCATTTGCGATACTTCGCATCAGCGGTGACGTTCTCATTCCACATTCCGAAGAGAATGCGTCGTTGCACCGGCTTGAGCCCGTCGCGAACGTCCGGAAGCGCCCGCGAGGTGATGACCGACAACGCGTAATTCAAGTACCGACGTCGAGCCTCATCAGAGAGGTTGATGAGCCGCTCGCTCCCTCCTGGAGAACCCGAATCGCCGCCTTTGCCGCGGCCCTTTCCTCCACCTTTTGAGTGCGTGCTCATTTGTTCAGGAGTACTCACAAAATCCCTCGTTCTATTCAGTCGTTGCGAGCCTGACGCGGGTTGCTACAGGCCTGATCGCCGCGGCCGACCTTACCAGTCTCGAGTCAGCCCGCAAGAATTCCTCGACGCCAAATCCCCAGAATGCCTGAGAGAACTCACACGACTTCTCGGCTGGTGGCTTAGGCCCTCGTGCGGCTAGGGTCACCACCCGTGTTCCATTACCTCATTCTTCTCTCTCTTGGCGCTGAGCCGTTGCTTCCGCCCAAGGCGGCTGTATTGGCCGCTCCCGCCGACGAAGTCAGTGCCACTGCGCTTTCTAAAGCCCTCGAGACCGCGGGAGTCGCGGTGGTCGACGCCTTCGCCCAGCCTCCACCTTCAAAGCCTAATGAGACGGGCGCGCAGCTCATGAAAGAAGCGCGTCAGGCGTACGACGACTTGGCCTACGAAGATGCAGCCACCCGTTGGACGAAGGTCCTCGAATACTTCACCGCCCACCCCGAAACCACTGATGCCAAATCGATGGGAGAAGTGCACTTTTCATTGGCAACCTTGGCCATTCAAAATGGGGGAAAGGCGCAGACCAAAAAAGCTCAAAGTGAGTTTGTACGGGCTCTTGGTTACAACCCAGAGTTGTCCTGCGAGCTCCAGACGTACGGGAAAGACGTTCACAAAGCGTTCGAGAAAGCTCGCCTTGAACTTTCGGAACGAGCTCAAGGAAAGCTGAGCATTCAATCAACACCCAGCGGAGCGATGGTCACCCTTCGTGGTCGCGACCTTGGTTTGACTCCGCAAGAAACGACGCTCCCGATTGGTCGACAGGTGGTGCGCCTTTCGAAAGCTGGTTTTGAACCGGTCGGCATTTGGGTCGAGGTGAGTAGCGAGGGCACTGCAGTCAACCCCACTCTTGTGGCCAGCACGGGTAACGTCGAACTCAAAACCGCCGCCACTGCGCTCATCGCCGAAGGTTTTGGCAAACAGGGCGCCTTGCCCGCGGGTACTAAGCGCCTCGCGGAAGCGGTGCAAGCCCGCTTTTTGGTGATGGCCCAAGCCAGCAATGCCGAAGTGTGGGACGTCGAAAGCGGCAACCGTCAAGGCGCACTTCCGCTCGGCACGCAGGTCAGCGACAGTGCAGCGAAGATTCGGCAATTTATGCTCGAGCCAGTCAAACCGATTTTGACGACGTCCCTCAGCCCGCCTGTGGCCAAGATTGAACCGGTTACGCCCCTGTACAAGAAGTGGTGGTTTTGGACAGTCATCGGAGTGGTGGTGGTAGGTGGAGCAACTGCTGGAGTCGTGGCGGCCACTTCCTCATCGCGTCCTTTTGATGTTGTTCTTGGCAACCCGTAGATGCTCCACGCAGTTCTGCTCAGCATCGTCGTCGCATCTGCACCAGAGACTGTGCGCATTTCGGCTTTGGTACTGCCGATGGATAAGGGCACTGAAGCCTTGGCCGTCAGAGTCGAAGCCTTCGCCGATGAAGCCTTAAGCAAATACAAACAATTTCGCGTCAAGCAGGATGATCAGCTCTTCCCCGTTGCCGTTGATGCTCAAGCTGTCGCTGCCCTCAAGCAAGCCGACTCGTCGCTGCAGCTGGGAAAGAGCTCCTTTACCGCCCGACGCTACGACGAGGCCGAACGCACGCTTCGCGCGACCATCGGGCAGTATCAAAAAGCAGCTCCAGCACTGAGTGGGTGTTCTCGCCTGTGTGAAGCCGTGGCGTTGAATGCAGCGGCGATGTTGGCGATGGGTGATGCAGAAGAGGCAAAAATCGGCATTGTCGATCTCCTTTCCTTAAACTCGTCGTTCGCATTCGATGACGCGCTCTATTCCCCTCAGTTTCGCGCGCTTCAAGCTCGGGTGGCTTCAAGTCTCAGCGCACAATTGCGCGGGTCGCTGAGCATCAAAACGCTGCCCGCCGGTGCGCGCGTGCTCATCGATGGGGAATTTCGCGGCTATTCACCAGTGACGCTGCAAACCCTGCCTATTGGCAAACACATCGTCAAAATCGAGCGCGCCGGGTTTGTGCAAACAGGCTTGTTGGTTGATCTCGGCCCCTCGGAACAGCAACTCAAATACGAGCTTGTTCCCACCGCGCAGCGTCGAGCCTTTGACGCGCTTGCAGACAAACTGGCGAGTGAAGCGCTCAATAAACAGGGCGGGCCAACGTTGGTCCGTCTCTCCAACACGCTCAAGCTCGACCGAGCCATTGTGGGAATGATGAATGAGGTCGGCGAGGCGACTGAGCTCGTCTTGGCTTACGTCGATTTAAGAACGGGTCACAACCTAGGCTTCAAGCGCGCCTCATTTCAAAAAGCCGACGTCGCTCAATTGGGCCTTGAAGTCAGTCGGCTGGTGAACACCTTGGTCAACAACGCGGAAGGCGCTGCTGAAAAGCCCAGCCGCTCGTCAGATCCACTCGATCACAAACAGGGCACCGAAGAGTGGCAAGGGGAAGACCAAGGCGGTCGCAACACCGCCCGCGACAAAAAAGCAAAGCGTGGAGACCCTCTCGACGACACGTCTGGTACCGAAGACTGGTGAGTCTCGTAGTAGAAGGCGGCGCTCATGCTTTCGCGATCGCTTGTGTCACTCGCCGTTTTGGTTCCGCTCACCGCTCTGGCTCAGAGCGCTTCCATCGGAGGAAACGATCTTTCGCGCGGCACCAACCTCCTCCCCAGCTCTGCGGCGTGGAGCGATGAAGCCACTTCACTGGTCTACAACCCCGCGGGCCTGGGCCGAGTCGGTCGACTGAATGCCTGGTACGTGCACGAGAAAAGCAACGTGCGCAGCCAGGTCAACGATGGCGTCTGGGTCGCTACCAGCTTCGCCGACGTGTTTGGTTTAGGCGTGGGGTTCGAATGGCTGCGACCTTCAGTTACGGACTCCGCCCCCAATCGAGCCAAGTCGGCCTTGGGCATTTCAATCGGCCCTCAACAGCTCTCGGCTGGAGCGACCATCAATTGGTTTTTCGGAAACCCTGTTTCGTCACTGACGTCACTCGACTTGGGTCTGCAGTCTCGACCTATTCGTTGGTTGTCATTGGGCGCGTTTGTCAGAAATCTCAACGAGCCCACTTCTTCTTCGGCCACCCTGTCACGAGAGCTGATTTTTGGAATTGGGTTACGCCCATTTGGTGAGCACCTCACCTTAGGCATCGACTGGGTGCTGCCGAACAACACGGCCATCGCGCAGACTCGTCTTCAGTACACCCTTCAGGCAAGAGTGCTCGGAGGGCTGCGCCTGATGGGAGGACTTAGTCATTCGCTCTATGCCAAAAGCCCGCTGTACCTGCACGCCGGCATCGGCATTGATTTAGAAAACATTGGCTATAGCCAGGGCATCAGTCACGCAGGCGGTCAATTCAACTGGCAATTTGCGGGTCGCCTTTCCTTCGACGAGTACCCAAGTCTTGTGCCTGAAAGAAAGCTGGCCGTCGTTTCTCTGGGAGATCTCGGAGGAAACCCCGTCACCACCTTGGGCAGCTTCTTCGGAGTGACCGGTGAAGATCGATACTTGCGGCTGCTCCGTTTCCTCAATCTTGCTGCGAAAGATTCAGAGCTCGAAGGCTTGGTGCTGAAAGTCGAAGAAGCGGGCGTGGGCCTTGCACGAGCCGATGAAATTCGAGAGGCCATCGCCACGCTCAGGGCTTCGGGGAAAAAGGTATTCGCGTACATTCTTTCAGCCGGCGACCCTGAGTATCTGATGGTTTCAGGGTGCGACGGCATCTACGCAGCCCCAGAGGCGATGTTGCTCATCGATGGCCTGCGTTCAAGCGTGACTTTTTTCGGAGGCACGGCCAAACGCTTCGGCATCGATGTCGACGTGGCACGAGTCGGCGCGTGGAAGAGTTTCCCCGAGCAATTCACGCGTCAAGACATGAGCGATGCGCAAAGAGAGACCATCAATGCGTATCTCGACACGAGCGTGAAACTGATTGCCTCACGAATCAAAGTGAACCGCGGCATTGACGCCGAGCCGTGGCAGGCCGCCCTTGATGAAGGTCTCAAACCAGTCAAGCGCGCGGTGGAACTCAGACAAATCGACGCCATGCTGACGCCTCAACAGTTCGATGAACTCATCGCCGAGCGATTCCCCGGAGTGCAGGTGGCCAAAAACTATCGCCCCTTTGAAGCGCGCGATGACCGCTGGGGAAGAAAGAAGTCAATTGCGGTAGTGCCTGTATTGGGAAACATCAGTGGCGGGAAAAACCAGACATCTCCGTTAGGAGGAGGTCTCGTCGCCGGCGCCCAATCATTCATGGAAGCGCTTCACGAAGCAGTCGAAGACCCTTTCGTCGCCGCCATCGTGATTCGAGTTGATTCAGGCGGCGGTGACGGTCTCGCCAGTGATTTGATGTACCGAGCGGTGCTTGAAGCCAAAAAGAAAAAACCAGTCATCGCATCGATGGGCGATGTGGCCGCATCTGGTGGCTACTACGTCGCCATGGGAGCAGACCAAATCATTGCGTCACCCACGACGCTCACGGGAAGCATTGGTGTCTTCTTTGCCAAACCAGCCATCAAACGTTTGGCTGAAGAATGGGGAACCACTCAAATCAGTATTTCTCGCGGTAAATTGGCGGGTATCACCGACATCTTTGAGCCGTGGACTCCCGAGCAACAACAAGCGGCTCAAAACTGGGTCGATGACTTTTACAAAACATTCATCACTGAGGTGGCGACCAGTCGAAAAATGACCACCGAAGCCGTCGATGCAGTGGCACAGGGGCGAGTCTGGAGCGGCGAAGATGCCAAAGCGCGTGGCTTGATTGACCAACTCGGTGGACTGATGGACGCAGTAGCCAAAGCCCAAGAAGCCTCTGGAGTGACTGGAAATCTCGACATCACGGTATTCCAGACATCGACAAGCCTCTTATCTTCGCTCTTAGAAACAACCGCCCCCAGTGCATTGCTTGAAGCGAGCATTCCCAACACCCGCCTACCCCCCGGTTTGCAATCATTGGCTCTGCAATTGGGCACGACTGCGTGGCTATTGGACTCACCCAAAGTTCAAGCGCGACTCGAATATTCGGTTGAAATCAGGTGAGACATTCTCAACATCGATTCTACGGGATATCACGCCAAAACTCAGTGCAGAGTGCGTCCCATTTTTGAACCCGCTCATCATCTTCGCCCATGGTTTCTACCAGCCATCGGCGAACGTAAGGCGCATCAATCTTGCGGCCCATGGTGCTGAGTAACCGTTCGAGATCGACGATGTCTTTTCCACGGAAGAACATCATCTTAAAAAACGAGAGCGCTTCCGCAGAGAGAAACCAAGCAGAGGCGCCTCCAACGCTGAGAGACACCCTCGTTTTCAGCGCTTCCCATGAAAATGGAATGCTGGGAGTGAATATATCTATTCGGCACTGGCCAAACCAACCAATGAACAGACCTTCATCTGTCGCTGCACGAATTGCAGCGCTCTGTTCAAAAGCAACCCCGGCTTGAGCGAGTATACCCATCGCCTCACTCAGCCTTTCAGGTGGCACGAAAAGATAGAGGTCAACATCTTTAGTAGCTCTGGGCAGAGCCCATACACCGTAGGCGAGGGCACCGCCCAAAGCGTAAGGAACGTTTTGCGACTCAAGTGCTTGGGCAATAGACAACCCAATCTCTGCGGCGTTGAAAGGACCGTCAGTCATCGTTGACTCCGCCGGTACTCTTCTCTGAGCCGCGCAAACGCCGCACGCGATGATTCAGGCATCGGGTCCACAGCCTGCTTGACCCGCTCGGGATAGCCGGGAAGGAACCAATAGAACCGTAATGTTTCACACGCTTGCACGAGGTCGCCCCAGCGCTCTGATGGGGCCTGGCGTCTCGATTGCTCGGTTTCGCGCCACACCGATTGAGAATTCGAGATAACCCATCGAGGAAGACGTGAGCTCATGTGTACCCACGAGTGTACCCGGAATGCTGACAGCTCGACAGGACCGGCATCGTCTCGCCGTGGCGAGGTTGCACTTTCGTATGACAATTTTAAATCAGTGAAGAGTCGCGAGGTGCATAACGCAAAGGGCGGGAATGTTTTTCCTGGTCCCACCAGCTCCAGTGACCGGGTTGCCGTCTCGACGCAACAATTCCGTGAGACCATCTCTAAAACTTTCCTTCTGTCAAAGTAACCTTGGGGCTTGCCGTCGTAGCTTGATGGGTTTTGGAGTTGTCGCCTGCGGCATGGGTTATCAGGTATTCCCTCCAACACCCTGGCTGATTGTATTGCCATTGGCCTGGCACGTGTCGTGGCTGATTGTCTCCTTACGTATCGGGCTTCCAAGAATTATTTCGCGTCGCAGAGCTGCAGAACGAAGCGAAAACCCCAAAGCAATGGCGACGCCAACAAACGCGCACCTGGTTTGCGTCTGTAGT
>JAYUVR010000152.1:0-2842 GCA_043753955.1 Archangium sp.
TCGGGCAGATTCATGTCCATCACGGCGAAGAGTTCGCCATCTCGAAACGATCGATCAACCGTGGGCATGAGGAGAGAAATCGCGTGTTCGGCATCGTCAATGTAGTCGAACTCATACTGGCTCTGTCGGCGGAGTTCTCCGTTCCGTGCGCCGCTGACGTGTACGTCGAGCTTCTTGATTGAAACCTCGAAGTCCTTCATTGGTCAGCCTCTTCGTGGACGTCAGGAAAGAGCCGTCGCATGTCTCTCGCTCTCAATGCGGGTTGCTGTTCAAAGGTCACTCGGTACCCCAGCGCAGAGACGAGTGCGGTGAGCGACGAAAGGTCAACAACCTCTCCGCATTCAAGCCGATGAATGGTGTCTCGGCTCACGCGGGCCCGCTTCGCCAATGAAGTTTGCGTCGTGTGGAGCGACTTGCGCAGGGTTCTGAATCTCTTGCCGAGGTCTTGGAGGGCCTGTTTTTTGTCAGCCATGTCGGACATACTAATGTAAATTGTCAGCGTAGTCAGACAATTGCGTCGCTGGAGAAGTGGCCACGCCGATTCAGCGTGTGTTGATGGATGCCGAATCGGCGCCAGTGCGCTGTTTTGGCGTGGTTTTACGCCCAATGGCCTCCGTGAGAGGCCGGCATGAGACCTGCTCGATGGGTTCATCGCTGCACCCACCTGCGGAGAAATTATGAGTCTTCATCGCCTATCGATAGTCCTTGCACTCACTGGCTGTGGTTATTCTTCACCTGATGTCGAACCCGCGGCTTCACATGAGGAGGCCTTGTCGCGAGGCGCGGTCATTTTTAATTCGTGCGGCAACGCTGGCACGGCCCCGCAGATATTCAGCAATGCCTTTATGAGCCCAACAGCCTTGAACCCCGGCGGGTCGGCTCCGATGTACTGGAACCCTTCGAATGGTCGCTACACCCGAGCGGGTATTCAATACGTCTCGGGCAATGGCATTCGAATGGAAATGGTGACTGACAAGTGTACCTTTATTCAAAGTGTCACCATCGGTTCGACCACGGTGACGCCGACGTATACCAATGGGTATTGGTATTCAGCACAGGCGTCGACCTCACAGCCAACTGACACCAGTCGGTATGGGTACAACCTGTGGGTCTTCTTCCCGTACCAGGGCGATGGCTCGACAGACACAGTGACTATCAATGTCGGCCGAGTAGGGGGAGGCGGAACCACCGCCTATCGCTTTCCACTCGTTCGTGTTGATAGCGTTGAAGCGAGCAACGTTGATGCGGCCATTAATTTTACGCGAGCCGAGTTGTTCAACATGTTCGGGAAGGCGCTGTACGAGAAGTTCAATGGGGCGCTCAATTCAACACACCAAAACCCAGACGACCCCGAGAGCCGTCGCATCTACGGGTACAACCCGGCCAGCTTGCAAATGTCGGTCGACTCAACAGGGGTTTCTTTCGCATTCAATTTCAAAGCAGAGGTCAACAATTGGTGTGACCCTACGGTGCGTGCACAGGGAAAGTTTAAGTTAAATGCAAACAGCGCTGGCATTTCGGTGAATTGGGTTACGCCAGCGACTGGCAATTTGTCTTGGCCATTTTTGTGTGAAGCCGTGCAAGTCATTCCAATTCTCGGCGCAATTCCAATTATTATTTACGACATTGTTGAGAGCAACAATGGCAAGAGCGTGGCGGCTTCGGTTGAGAAAGCAGTCAAAGATTCGCTTCCTGATTCAAGCAGCTTCAATGCCTTTCTCAATGGGTCGACGGTGTCGTCGGGGCAGCTGTTGATAAAAGTGAAGCTGCCGGTGCCTTCCATCGGTATTCACACGCCTTACGATGCCTTCGACATGGTTCGCGGTTCAGTCTTATTTCCCTACGGCGACGTGGTGACATTGCTCGCCAGTGGAATGGGAATGAATGATTACGTGGCGAATGTTTCACCGACCACCACGCTTTATTCTGGCCCCAACGGAGTACCGAAGGCAGGGACACCGACTTGGCCCAACCCGCTCAGTGTTGCTCGCTCTGGGAATTTGGTTTGGAACAGTCAGCCGGTAGGTCGTTTGCTGGTTCGCCGCAGCGATATTTTTTCTATCGATACATACACATATACCGCAGGGTGTTCGATCAAGCTTCCGACTGCGGGGCGCATTCCTTCTGTTGGCCGTTCTCCGTATCTTAAGTTTGGAGCGAACGACACGGTGGCTGATGCCCAACGACTCCGAGGCATTTTTGGTGCAGCGCCTGGGTATTTGCTTCGCGCGTCTTTCTTGAGCGAGCTGGGGCCTTTGGCTGATACCGCTCCACGGTGTGGCAGTTTTAACTCAGCGCCAGTGGTCTCGTCAGCGCAGTGAAATTGACGAGATGAATTGAACGCCTCGCCCGATGCGGGGCGTTCATGCATTCGGCCCGCTGGGAACGTAAGAAGAAGAACCGAAGGGCCAAACAACAGCTTGACCGTACGCCGAGGAGGAGTGACCTTCCTCGTCGGTGATTGATACCCAGGCTGATCTTTTCGTTGCGAGTCGACGTCGTCTACGCAAGGCGGGGTGGACTTCGGCAATGCTGGTCCTGCTCTCGGGGGCAGTTTTTCTGCTGGTGACCGATGCGGTTCATGCACGGGCCGCGTTCATTGGCGGCATCTGTTTGATCTTGTGGCTCACAGAACTGGTGCCGCCATTCGTTCCTACGCTGGTGTTGCTGGTGGGGACGCCGCTTCTGCTCGGCCCTTTCGGCAAACAGTACGACTTCTCTTCTGTGTTGACTTGGCCGGCCGACCCCGTGCTTGCGCTATTTATGGGTGGGTTCGCTCTGGGGGCCGCGGCTCATCGGCACGGCGTTGACGCTGCGGTCGCGCAGCGCGTCGTCACCATCT
>JAYUVR010000153.1:0-2563 GCA_043753955.1 Archangium sp.
TCGCTCCAACCCATACGGCAAACAAGGCGTCTGCGAAGTCTTTGCCCTCGGCCACATACGATTCTTTGCCTCCCTCAACGCGCGTTCCTTGGCCCGGTATGTATTGCACCGTCAAAGACGCCCCTTTTTTGACGTCGGGAATCTTGTCCATGAATTTGGTGAGTCGCTCTTTGAGCGCCGGCATTTGCGGGCCAGCATTCTTCTCGAAGCCTGACTTCAGGGCGTCAACGATGGCTTTTTGATCAAGATCTCTGAGCATCTTCATTTCGACTCGACGCACTTCATCGGCCTTCAAAATGTCTGGGCCGCTCTTTGAAGCGTGTTCAACGTACAGCGATGCCACATACACGTTGATGATGAATTTCCGGCGTAACCCCATGCCATTGAGCTGAAGTGTCTTGCCTTCAACGGTGAGGGTGTCGGGTGACGTGACGCCTTCAAGCTCGGCGGCAAAGGCAGAAAAAGAGAAAACAAGCGCAACGAAGAGGGACAGGCGCTTCATGTGTGAGTACTCCAGAGTTGTTCAACCGTTGGACTTCGCAAACTGCTCCATAAAAGACACCAGCACCTCGATGTCACGCACTGAAACTGCGTTGTATGCCGACACCCTGATGCCGCCGGTGATTCGATGCCCCTTGAGGCCAATCATGTTTGCCTCTTTTGACCGGGTTAAAAAACGCGAATCGAGTGCCTCCGACGGACAGCGGAAGACGATGTTCATCACAGAGCGAGAGGCTTTTTCAACAGGTGCCGTGTAGAAGTCGGAAAGTCGATCAAGCGCGCCGTAGAGCAAGGTAGCTTTTTGGGTATTCCGACGTTCCATTTCTGGCAAGCCGCCCTGTTCTTCAATCCATTCCAAAACGTTGCGAACCAAAGCGATCGCGAGGGTTGGAGGGGTGTTGTACAGCGAGTCATTTTCCGCATGCGTCTGGTAGCGAAATATCTTGGGAATGTCTTTTCGGCCTCGCTCTAAGAATTCTTTTCGTGCGACGGCGACCAAAACGCCCGACGGGCCTAAATTCTTCTGCGCTCCTGCATAGATGAAATCAAACTTCGACACATCGAGCGGGCGCCACATGAAGTCTGAGCTCATGTCGCACACATGCGGCACTTTCCCTGTATCGATGGGGGTGTGAAATTGGGTGCCGTAGACCGTGTTGTTTGACGTCGAGTGCACATAGGCCGCCTGGGCATCAAACGAGAGCTCAGCCTGCGTTGGCACCCGCACATACTTGCCGTCTGCATTCCGCGTCGTCGCCGCAATGCGTGTGCTTCCGATTAACTTGGCTTCATCGAGAGCCTTTTCGCTCCACACCCCCGTCATCACGTAGTCAGCACTCTTTCCCGGAGGCAGAAAATTCATGGGCACCAAGGCGAATTGCATCGAAGCGCCTCCGGTAAGAAAGAGCACGCTGTGTGAATCGGGGACTTTCGCCAGCCGCTTTATCCGTTCAATCGCATCGCGGTGCACCGCCTCGTAGGGCTTATCTCGATGAGACTGTTCCATGATCGACATGCCCGTACCGGCGTAGTCGAGCAATTCATCACGGGCTTTTTCAAGAGCAGGCAGAGGGAGCCCCGAAGGCCCCGCACTGAAGTTAATGGCGCGCATGTCGATGGACTGTATCGAGCGTTTGGCTGCTTGCCAGCACAGACGCTGACCGCGAAGGCCACCACACGGTTTTCATGACCTTCAAACCGCCCGATGTACCGATTCTCGCAAGAGCGGTGCGACGTGATCTGCGTCATTCAAACGAACGATCTGCAAGGTCTCGACGCTCAACCCAGCCAGTACATTGAGGGTCGCGGGAGCTTGTCTGAAACGCCACACCCGTTCCATCGGCAGCCCCAGCACACGCAACAACAACACGCGATTCACTGCATCGTGCGCGACGATCAAGACGGTTTCATCTTCCCCCAACCCGGCGCAGGCTTTTTCAAATGCCGGCCAAGCGCGATCGAGCACGTGTTGAAGCGACTCAGCTCCAGGACCTGCGGGGAAATTGCCCGGTGGCCCTGCTTTCCACGTGGCGAGCATTTGAGGGTCAGTCTCTTGAATCTCACTGACCAGCTTCCCTTCCCACCCGCCGTGCGAAATTTCTTTCAAAGCAGGGTCGAGCTGTAACGTCAAAGCGCGCTCTCCCAAAATCAATTCCGCGGTGCGCCGCGCGCGTATCAAGGGTGAAGTCACGGCCCTATCAATGCGCACATCGGTCAACCTGCGGCTGAGCGCACGAACCTGCGTTTCACCGCTCTCAGACAAGGGAACGTCGGTATGGCCTTGGTATCGCCCTTCTAGATTCCAAGGCGTTTCCCCGTGTCTTGCGAGCAAGATGTTCATGCGATGCGATGAAATACACGGTTTTGAAGCGATGCGGGCGCAACATCGATTAGCTTTCAACGGCCAAATGTCTCTTCTCGATCTCGTGCAGCGCCGCTGCATCATCGTCACTGGGAAGGGAGGAGTGGGCAAAACCACTGTTACTGCGGCTCTAGGTCGCGGCTATAGCCGACGTGGCCTCAGGGTTTTGTTGACCGAAATCGTGCCTACCGTCGACACGCC
>JAYUVR010000154.1:0-11381 GCA_043753955.1 Archangium sp.
CCCTTGGCCACCGAGGCCTCCGTACCCGCCCGCGCCGCCTGAACCGCCTACGCCGCCAAAACCAAAGTCGATCAAATTGCCATCGATGACCGGCGGCAACCCCACGATGAAAATTCCAAACGATCCGCCGCCACCTGCTGCCGCAACTCCCGCTCCGCCGCCACAGCCTCCCGCGCCGCCTCCTCCGCCAGTGCCGCCCAAGTCACCCACCAGCCGGCCGATGGTGCAGCTGGTCGGGTTGTTGTTTCTCACACACCCTCCTCCTCCGCCGCCTCCTCCGCCGCGACCTACCGTGCCCGAGCGGCCGCTCGTTGCAAGCGAGGTCGACCAGTCGCCGTTGCTGACGATGCCGCGAGAAACCATGCAACCAAGCCCCGTGCCTTGCGCAATACCGTCGGGGCCATTTTGCGCGGCTCCGCCCACCAGGCCGTCGGGCGGCACGGTGCAGTCATATTTACAGTAAGCGGCTTGAGAGGAGTCAGAGTGTTGGTAGTTCGCATTTGAACCTCCCTGACCATTGAGATCTCCTCCGCCATAATTTTGAGGGTCGACCGTGAGCGTCGTTCCCGCTCCACGTTGACCCGAGGCAGCACACGAAGCGTTCGTTCCCACAGCGCCGCCATTTTGGCTCTCGCCGGTACAGTCGGCAGAATTGCACTCACGAGCATTCACCCCATTCTGACCTTCTCCTCCATTTGCTCCGGCCACTCCGGTCAGCGCGGGTGTCGCGTCGCCTCCACGCCCGCCGACGACATGGTTGTTCTGAATGATGAGCCCGCCAGAATCGCGCACGTACACAGCAAAACTGTTTTTCGCCGGCTCCCCGGACAACGGTCGCGAATTCACGTCGTAGCCACGAATGGTAAAGCCAGAAATGACCGTGCGCTGACTTAAGGCCTCAGCATTCACAGTACCTCGTGGTCTGCCCAAGGCAGGTTCTGCAGATTCAATAAAGGTGGGGAAAAGAATGATGTCACGCCGGGAAAAATCAGCCGAATAGCCGCCGTACAATTGCACGCCATTGGTGAGCACCACCTGCTCGGCATAAGTGCCTTGGGCGACCAAAATTGAATCGTGATTGGCTGGTTTGAACGCAGCAATCGCTTCACCGATGGTGCGAAATGGCGCCGTTCGCGTGCCCTGACTATTTTGAGATTGCGCCCACACGAAGAGCGAACGAGCCGCGTTGCCGTCGACTTCGTCACAGTCTCTGTCGATGTAGGGCAGACCCGCGGTGGGGTAAGAAAAATAGCGCTCAGGCTCGTCGGGGACGCCAGGGTTCGAGGCACATTCGCAGCCGTTGGTGTCGTCGAGATCAGCGTTGATGAATTGGTAGAGAACGCCACAAGCACCCTGAGTGCATACTGCCCCTTGTCCAAAGGCGCTGACGCATTCCGCGTTTCCCGTGCACGCGCGGGTGCAGAAACCGCTTTGACACGTTTCATTCCCAACACACTCAGAGTCGAGGGTGCATTGGCGAACGCATTGAAAATACGTCGGGTGACACACTGCACCACCACCACACTCAGAATCGAGCTTGCAAGCAGCCCCTCCGCCCACGCGTTCCGTAGTGCAACTTCGAATCACACAGCGAGGAGGCCCTCCCACCACGCCACAGCCGCCTACCGCGTGCTGAATGGTGGGACTCCAACGAGCGGGGCAATTGGTGTTGCATGCGCCGCAGTGTGCATCGCTGTCATAGGTGCCCGTGCCCCGGGTATTGATGAAGCCGTTGTCGACGACTGAATCGCAGTCGTTGTCTTCACCGTCGCAAAACTCAAGAGAGGTCTGCGACACATCGCATTCGCCATAGGAGCCCACGGCATCGCAGGTCTGTGTGCCGATGCAGGTGTTTCCTCCTGAGCCCAAAAAACACGAGCGAGAAAGGCCGACGCGATCAGCGGTGCATTGGCAGCTGTTGCCCTCTGCAACGCACAGCTTTTTCGGGCCCACTTGCTCGCAGGTATTGTGCGCAGGGCAGCAGCCTTGTTCCCCCACTAGCCCGGTACACCCTTCCATCACCGAATCGACATCACAGGCCTGGGCACAAAAGGTGTCAGGGTCGTTCCCCACTGGAACGCACTCGTCACCCGGCACCCGACAGTCGGCAGAAGTGGTGCAGGGACGACACTGAGAGCTGACTGCTTTTTCACAGATCTGCGCCGCACTTCCGGCAGGACTCAAGTACGAGCCCTGGGCACACAGCTGTGGCACGCACGTCAACGCCCCACTGCGGATTTCGCACGAAGCCGCGCCTTCAATGACCACGCCTCCGTCTTGGGCTAAATTCCTCAAGGTGACAAAACAATCGGTGGCGCAGGTACCGCATGCATGAGGGCTGATGTAGGCGCCATTCGAATCGACCAAGCCATCGTCAACTTGCCCGTTGCAGTCGTCATCAGCTCCGTTGCATCGCTCGGCCTTTGGGTCAGGCGCTGAACACGAGAAGCCAAAGTCGCCTGCATCAGGTTGCGCTCGACAGCTCCACAGCCCGGTGCAACTCGAGCCTTTTTGGCATGCCGGGTAGCTGGGCAACATCGACGTCACCAAGTCAGGGTCGGCTTGATCCATCAGCCCATCACAATCATTGTCGATGCCATCGCAAAGCTCGGGGCTCGCTTCGATGGCGTCGCAGCTGCTCCAACTTCCCACCGACGAACAGGTCTCAAAGCCAAAACACGTCGCGCGCGGGTTGGTGCGTTTGCACGCGCGGGTCAAGCCAGCCGAAACCACGCTGCACTCACAGCTGTTGCTCTGCGGAACACATTGACGCATCGGTCCCCCATCGGTGCTCACTGAGCGACAGACGCTCCCTGAGGGGCATTGGCCCGTCAACGCACAATCGGTCGTGCAGAACGTGCCGTCGCCGATGCGGGTACAGCGATCTCCCACCGCGTTGCAGTCGGCATCGCTTTCACATCGCAGACACTGCACCTGAATCGGCGGAGCGCACACGAAGCCGACGCCCGTCGCTGCCTGTTTACAGTCCCACCCTTTTTCGCAGCGGGTTCCTCCATCGACGGCGCATACCGCGCTGCACACACCGCCGTTGCCTGGGCCACGAGGGAGGCAGGGCCCATAGAGGCAATCGCTTTCAAGAGAACAAGGCCACCCTTGTTCCCCCGGAGGCCCGGCATCAGGAACGTCGAAGCATTTGCCGTTGAGACACAGAGCGCCTTGCCGGCAGTCTGAATTCACTTTGCACTCGCAAGTGCTGTTGAGCAAACAGTCTGCTTCCCGGGTGGTGTTCAAGCACGCTGACAGCGCAAAGAAGGTCACCACGGCCAGCCACTTCGAAGTTGCCATAGCGAAATGATTCCTTTGACGACGTCGGCCAACGCCGCGAATGGCACGGACCATACACATCAAGTGCCTCAGGGAGTGCTACGAATCAGGTCGTGCCTGCACAAACTCTCCTTTCCAGCGTCCTGGTCCCAATGGATTTCTCGAGTGGCTCAAAGCAAGCCCTGGCTCGAGCACTGCGTTTGCCTCTGGGGCCTAAATCAAAACTCACCTTGCTTCACGTCGTGCCTGACGACATTCCAGGGCGGTTGCGGAAAGAGGCGTTGGCAGAGGCCGAACGCAACCTTGAAAAAGCAGTCGCCGACGCTCGCCCACAGCTCACAGAGCGCGGCCTTTCGACGCGGCAATTTGTGGTTGATGTCGTCGAGGGCAGCAATGCCCACCACATCGTCAAACGGGCGCACACGGTGGAAGCCGATGTCATTTGTATGGGGCGACATGGGCGCAACTCGCTGCTCAACCTGCACATCGGCTCAACCGCCGTCAAAGTAGTGAAGGAAGGTGATGTACCGGTGTTGCTGGTGCGCAATGAGGTTCACGACGTGTATCGCCGGGCGTTGATCGCCGTCGACCTCACCTTGAGTTCCCCTCGAGTGGTCAAAACAGCCAAACCTTTTGTCGCCGAGGCGAATGAACTCGACGTGCTGCACGCCTCTTCAGTGCCCTATGAAGACTATGTGGTGACCACAGGTCTTCATGCCGAAGCCTCGCGTCAGAGCGCCATCAAAGAAGCAAAGAAAGACCTCGAGCTCTTGATGACGAAAACGGGGCTTAACGCACGTGCACAAGTGTTAGGCGGAGACGCGCGCTTGTTGATCATCGAAGAGGCGAAAACGCGCCAAGCCGAGCTCATCGTGGTGGGTACCCATGATCGCAAAGGGGTGCGCAAACTCATCATGGGCAGCGTCGCTGAATGGATTATGACGCACGCCCCCTGCGACGTGCTGGTGACGCACAGCTAAGACGTGGCGCGATGCGCTCGATACCAGGCGATGGTTTGTGCCATGCCCCGTTCGATATCGACTTCAGGCACCCATTCCAACACCGCTTTGGCTTTGGAATTGGCGAGCACACTGCGCCGCTGTTCACCCAGTCGCGCGGGCCCATATTGCGCTGGCAGAGTGCTGCCGAGATTTTGTGCCAGCAAGGCGTAGACGCGATTTACGTCGGTCTCTGTTGCAGTGGCGATATTGACGCCTCCGCAGAAATCCGTAATCAGCGCCTTCACATTCGCGCTGACGACGTCGGCAATATAGACAAAGTCGCGCGTTTGCGTGCCATCTCCGTAAATGGTGCACGCCTCACCGCGCAGGAGTCTCTCGGCAAACATGGCGACCACCCCGGCTTCACCATGCAGATTCTGCCTGGGGCCGTACACATTCGAGTACCGCAAGGCGACGTAGTGCAAGCCATACATGGCCCTGAAACATGAGAGGTAGAGCTCCGCGGCGTACTTCGAAACGCCATAGGGCGACACCCCACCCGGGAGCTCTTCTTCAGGCGTCGGCAGCACTTGGCTGTCGCCATACATTGAACCGCCTGAAGCGGCATACAGGGCGCGTTTGAATTCGCCACCCTTCCGGGCGGCCTCGAGCACATTGAGGGTGCCCCCGATGTTGATGTCGGCGTCAAAACGGGGTTCCGTCACTGAGCGGCGAACATCGATTTGCGCGGCGTGAAGGTTCACTACTTCAGGGCGAAATCTTTCAACCGCTTTTGCGGCCGATTCACTCCGAATGTCGGCCTCGATAAACTCAGCTTTCGGGTTGAGGTTGCGACCATCTCCAGTCGAGAGGTTGTCGATGATCAACACTTCGTGACCGAGAGTCACGTACGCGTCTGCAACCTGCGACGCGATAAAACCAGCTCCACCTGTGACGATGATGCGCATTGGCTATACCTTTTCGAGCACGTAGGCGACGGTCTCATCGAGACCTTGCGCCACGGTGTGGGTGGGCGTGTAGCCCAGTTTTTCTCGAGCCCGACTGATATCAGCTTGAGAATCTTTAATATCACCCAGGCGAAAACCTTGAAAAGCCGGGGTGAGCGCAGCCAATTCGGGACGCCGTGTCGCCAGTCGATTTCGAAGATGCACGTAGAGTTCGAGCAGACTCGTCTTGTCGCCCAAAGCCACGTTGTAAACAGAATCGGTTGCCCCTGGAATCTGGCTCAGGGCCGCTCGAATGTTGGCCTGCACTGCATTGCCAACGAAACAGAAATCGCGACTGGTTGAGCCATCACCGTTGATGACGCACGGCTGGCCCGCAAGCAGCGCCGCCATCCACCGGGGAATGACGGCGGCGTATGCCCCTTCTGGGTCTTGCCGTGGCCCAAAGACGTTGAAGTACCGAAGCCCGATGGTTTCAATGCCATACGTTCGTTGAAAGACCGAGGCATAGACTTCGTTGATGTGTTTGGTCGCAGCGTACGGTGACAACACTCGGCCGGTCTGAGATTCCAACTTCGGCAAGGTCGCATCATCGCCGTACACTGAGCTCGATGATGCAAAGACGAAGCGCTTGACCTTGGCGTCGCGAGCAGCAACCAGCATGTTGATGAAGCCATCGACATTGGCGCGATGGGTATCAAGTGGAGTGGCAATGCTCCGAGGCACCGAGCCCAATGCGGCTTGATGAAGGACGTAATCGACCCCTGTGCACGCGGCCTGACAGCTGGACAAATCGACGATGTCCGCGTGAATAAACTTGAGGCGTTCAGCCGCCCCCTGGCCCGCTCGCTTGACTGCGTCATCGATATTGCGTTGATAGCCGGTGACCAAGCTATCGAGTGCCACCACCTGTTGACCTTGGCGCAACAGCGCTTCCACCACATGAGAGCCAATAAAACCCGCTCCCCCTGTCACCAACCACTTGGCTCGAACATCCATCACAGGCACCAGTAACTGACGCGACCTGCAGGAAGATTCGCTGGGTTCAGCACACTCTTCACGTCCACCAGAACGCCGCCTGGCTTGAGGCGATCAACCAAAAAGCTCAGTGGCTTGCTGATGTAGTCCTGATGCGAAACCGCTAAAATAATCGCGTCGAGATCCACCATTTCATCGAGCTTGGTCAAATTGAGGCCGTACTCATGCTTGGTTTCTGCGGCGTCAGCAAAGGGGTCTGTCAGCTTCGCCTCAATGCCGAACTCTTTGAGCTCTTTAATGATGTCTGGCACCTTCGAATTCCGAATATCGGCCACGTCTTCTTTAAAAGTGAGCCCAAATACGCCCACGCGCGCGTTTTTCACCGCGAGGCCTTGGTGTACGAGCAGTTTCACGGCGCGTTGAGCGACGTATGGCCCCATTTGGTTGTTGATGCGACGGCCCGCGAGAATCACTTCTGGTTGGTAACCCAGTTCTTCAGCCTTGGTGGTCAAATAGTACGGGTCGACGCCGATGCAGTGGCCTCCCACCAAGCCCGGGCTGAACTTGAGGAAGTTCCATTTTGTGCCAGCCGCGGCCAAGACGTCGCGGGTACGAATACCCATGCGATCGAAGATCAACGCCAGCTCGTTCATCAGCGCGATGTTCAAGTCACGCTGCGTGTTTTCAATGACTTTGGCTGCTTCCGCGACCTTGATGCTGGCGGCTTTAAAAACCCCTGCTTCGATGATGGCTCCGTAGGTCGACGACACCCGTTCAAGCGTCGAGGCATCTTCACCTGAAACCACCTTGGTGATGCGTTCGAGCGTATGCAGTTTGTCGCCAGGGTTAATGCGCTCAGGTGAGTACCCGAGCTTGAAGTCAACGCCTTGGGTAAGCCCCGAGAGCTTCGCCAAAATCGGGCCACAGACTTCTTCAGTGACGCCCGGGTACACCGTCGACTCATAGACCACCACGTCGCCCTTCTTGAGGGCGCGGGCGACCGTTTCGCTCGCCTTGACGACAGGGGTGAGATCAGGCCGATTGTTCCCGTCAACTGGGGTCGGAACAGCAACCACAAAAAAGGTCGCTTGTTTGAGAACTTCTGGTTCCCACGTCATCTCAAGTGAAGAAGCCTTGAGAACGTCGGAGGTCACTTCACCGGTGCGATCGACCCCCGAGCGGAGCTCTTTGACCTTCTCAATGTTGATGTCAAACCCGATGGAGCCCGGAAACTTTCGTGCAAAGGCCAACGCAACTGGCAAACCGACATACCCTAAACCAATAACTGCAACTCGTTCGCTCATAGAATTCCTAGAAATGGATCAGCAGAAAGCGATTAGTCAAAAAATCGCTCTACGTCACGGCCCCCAAGCGTTTGATTTTCCCGTGTAAGGCCGCATCAGTCACTGATGCCAGAGCCTCGAGACGACGCAGCGCTCGGCCGCGCCCCTCAGGAAGAATAGTACCCAGTGAGCCCGCCAAGGCTTCTACACTCCCTGGAGCTGCGTCGATAACGCGAGCTAATACACTGCGAAGATTCAAAAATTCGAGCGGGCTTGCGCCTTCTTGTTCGAGCAAATCGCGACAATAAGAGCCCCACCCCAACTGGAGATCTCCCGGGCGAATGAAGTTTTTCCACGCAGACATCACTTCAGCGCGACTCGACGCGTTTTCAATTTCTGCGGCACTCAAATCAAGATGTTGCGGCACTCTCGGACCTAATGGCCTGAGCGGTTTGAGTAAGCGCTCAAAACGCTCGCCGGTGGAAAGCCGCTGGGCCACCAATTGAACCAATTCAGGCTCATCAGGCAGTGGTCGCGAAGGCTCGCATAGCGGCCAGGCGTTGGCTTCGCCAAAGACGACCACCAATTCTCGCCCCCGAAGCGGACTGGTGGGGTCTATGCGTACGGTATTTCGCTTCTTGCGATTTTTGTGACGCGTCGACGCGGGGCTTTCACGAATGAAATCGAGCTGCTTTTCCACCATCGCGTCAAAGGCCGAAAGAATGGGTGCAAATTGGCCGGGCTTTTTTTCGAGCCGCTCCAAGACAAAAGCGGTGGCTTCGATGGTGGCCAAACAGTGCGCTTCTGGCTCTTTGCGAATTCGATAATTTCCCGGTTGCTCAGGGTAAAATTTCAAACGCGGGAGCTGCGAAAGGAGCGGGCATTTTTCCACCACTTTCTTTGCATTCGACCAAGTGCCATCAACCACCACTAAGGTCTCCGGTGGTTTGCTTAAGACATCCACATCAGTTGCCGACTCACTGGGGAAAAGCACAGCAACCCCACTTTGAGTACACAGCGTTTCGAGCGCCGAATTTCCGACCGCTGAGAGGCCGATGTGCAATTCAGAATTGGGCAATGAAAGGTGCGCCATACGACAGGTGCTGATCGGCACCTTGGCTTCGCGCGGGTGCTGAATAAAAACCACTCGGGTCTGGCTCGGAACCTGCGTCACTGAATTGCACCAGCACACCTTTTGTGGCCGTCGGCAGCGCAAGCATACTTTCCGAAACTCTTCGACCACGTCTTCCATGCGTCATGACCCTGTGCCTGGTCTTTCGCCTCACCGCAAGCCCAGGGTTCACTACGGGTACGTCATTACAATGCGTTGGGCGCGCTGAGTCGATTCCGTTTGGCCTGGCAGCGGTGAAACGTCAGTCAATTGCACCACCTCAAACGACGCGATGGCATCAGCCGCATTCCCGGTGCGTTTGGGGTAGGCCAAAATCCAATCTCTCAGTGGCGGGTGATACGCGCGGTCATCGGCGATGCGAGAGAGGTAGTCGCAGAAAAACTCGTCGTGATCGAGGCGATCAACGATGGCCTGGGCGCCTGGTAAAGACCGAGGGGAAGCACGCTCTGACAAAGGGTCAACCTTGCGACCATCAACGGTCACCGCGCGAACGACGACGGTCGAATCTGTGCGGGGTGAATGCGCGAACATGCCCCAACCTTGAAAAAAGTGCAGGTACTCAACGGGCCACACCACCCACCAAGGTGGCACAGGCTTAATGGCTTGCGGCACCGCGCGGTTCTGCGCCAACACTTGAATCGTGAAGACGACAAAGACAAACACCAGCACGCCGTGCCGTACTTGAGCTGCCCAGCGCGTTTGGGTTTTCCGAGCGTCGGTGAGTCCAGGGAAAGGCTCCACTGCCTGACGAATGCCACACGTGCCTAAACCAAAGAATGACGAAACTTGGTGCCGACGTTTCGCAAACGCAAAATAGAAACGCTTTGCAATCGACAGATTGAAGAGCCATGCCAAGGGCCTAGTCAAAGGAAAGCTCGAAGCGATGGCGGCAAAAGCATTCGAGTGCCAGTGCTGCTTCCCCTTTCCGTCGAGCCACAGTACCGAAGCCTCGACGTGCTCAGTGCTTACCCCTCGAACGTCACCTGGCGCGGCTTCATTGCCCTTCACTGTAAAAGAGGGCACGGCCTCGACGCTCGTGTACTGCATGCATAAAAGAGCTCGCGCACACCACCCACAAATGCCGCAGTCAGAATCGAAATAAAGCGTGGCTCCACGAGCAGAAGAGCGCAGCCAGTTGATGAATCGGGTGATGTCTTCGTGCGGTAACAGCAGCAGCCAGAAACAGCACATGGCAAATGAGAACACGCCTAAATTAATGAAAGCGGCGAAGCCCACGTGCAGTGATAACCCAAGGAATATAGACAGCCTTCGTAGCTGTATTGAATGAAGAGGAAGAAGCAACAGGGCGGGTAGCAGTCCTTCAACAAAGAGTGTTGTGTGCGTGAGCGCTGCAGAGAAATCAGCCGTGAGATACGGGCGCAGCCAAACACCCAGAGCAGTGACGATGCGGTCTTGATGCAGAACATCCTGCACGACGAGGCCTTCGCGCCAACCTGCTCCGTCTTTGTGAATGTAATTGAAGAAATAAATGACCGCCAATTGCAGCACCACGCCACCGATGGCCCATTCGAACTGAGGACCAGGCTTTTCGAACGCATTGGCGTGTTGTGAATCGATTTGCAATTCTGCAAGCCCCTTTGCATTCACCACCACTCGCGAGTGCTTCATTTTGTTGAGAAACGCGTCAACGCTCAGCCACTGCCCCAAGGGCAGAAATGCGGTCCATAACAACAGCACTGAGAGCGCAACGTCACCTCCGTTGGTGAGGTAGTGGATGCGACAGTTGAGCGACACGTGAGCCAGAAGCGCGAGCACCTGCATCAGTCGGGTGCGAAAGCCGAACAACAGCAACACGTAGATGCAAGCGATCAACAACACGAAGAACCGGGCCTCGTGAAGCTGTGACACCGAATAGAAAATAGAGAAGCCGAGCTTCGCTTGAGGTGCCCACAACAGGGTGTGGTTCGGCATCAGCCCTGCGTTGGTGTACCAAATGTCGAGGTCAGCCCATCGCCGGAACAAATCGCACAGCAACAGACTGGCCAGCCCAAGACGGGCCACGCCTAACGTGACCGGCGAGACCCAAAAGAGCTGTCTTGCCACGCCTGACTGCTTGAAGCGGGAAATCATTAAAAACCCTCTACTCTGGAGAGCACCGACAGGGCACATTGATTCCCTCCATGAATTTGCTCCTGCTGCAACCCGATGAAGTCGATGGTTCTGGAAAGGCCACGCTCACTGGCCGCCGGCTCGAACACGCCCAAAAGGTACTGCGGGTGCAAACGGGACAAGTGTTGAAGGTAGGAATAGTCGGAGGGTTGATGGGGACCGCAGAAGTGCGCTCAGACAACCCAGAGGCGTTGGTACTCCAAGTCAACGCGACACAATCGCCCCCTCCGCGTGCTGGTATTTGGCTGGTGCTGGCGGTGCCTCGGCCCAAAGCACTCAAGCGCATCATTCCCGCCATCGCCTCTCTGGGCGTCGATCGGTTGGTCCTCGTCAACGCTGCACGGGTTGAGAAGAGCTACTTTGATTCGAAGGTACTCAACCGCGCATTTCTCGATGATTTGGTGCAATTGGGGTTGGAGCAAGCGTGCGACACCATGTGCCCAACGATTGAAATTCGCGAACGACTCAAGCCGTTTGTCGAAGATGAGCTTGAAGGCTGGGCCCCGCAAAAGGCATTGCGCCTGGTACCCCACCCTCTGGCACCCAGACCCCTATCCCCCGTTTCTGCTGCGATTCCGGTGGTGTTGGCCATCGGCCCAGATGGTGGCTGGGTGCCTTTCGAGATTGAGCTCTTTTCTCAACATGGGTTTACGCCTGTTTCGCTGGG
>JAYUVR010000155.1:0-15171 GCA_043753955.1 Archangium sp.
GGGCTCACGCCTCGCGCGTACACCATTCGAAACGCCATCGCTCACTTGGAAAAAACGGGCGACACCATGGCTGACGTGTTGACGATGAAGGTCGACATCGGAGCAGCGCTCCAAAAGCTGTGAGTCAACGCCCCTGTGCAATTCGACGAACGACCACGCCCGCGATCTGCATGCCGAAAATTGAAGTGACGAAAGCGACCGAGCCGTCGATCTGATTTCGATGCTCGCACGAATGGAAATCATTCTCGCCGTGGGGGCAGACGCACATGAAGCCTCCATGTGCCTCGTCATATTTGAGATCAAAAGGTTCGCGACGCGGTTCAATTGAAAACACGGCGGTAATACCGGTGGGCTTGTTTGTATCAATCGCATACTTGCGCTTGAGCAATTTGCGCACGTCTTTTGCGAAAGGGTCCATATGCGTTTCGCAGAGATCTTCCACGCGAATATAGGTGGGATCGAGTCTGCCCGCGGCACCCATCGAACTGACGACTGGAATGTGCCTGCTCACACATTCATAGAGTAAATGGAGTTTGGCTTTGATGTTGTCGATAGCGTCGACCACGTAATCAAATTCACCTGCGAGCAATTGCGCTGAATTCTCTTCTCGATAGAAGTCGACGACGGGTGTCACTTTGACTTCTGGGTTAATGGCCCGGCAGCGCTCAGCCATCAGCTCGGCTTTTGGTTTGCCGACGGTACTTGCTGTGGCGTGAAGCTGACGGTTTGAATTGGTGACGCACACCACATCGAAATCAACCAAGGTGAGGTGTCCCACGCCACTGCGCACCAGGCCTTCTACGGCGTAACTTCCCACGCCTCCGAGACCGAAGACGGCGACTCGAGCATCGGCCAGACGCCGCATGCCGACATCGCCGATGAGTCGCCCGGTGCGATCAAACCGGCGATGTAACCGATAGGGCTTTGCTTGCGCGACGGGGGTTTCAATGGATTGAAGCTGCATACTTAAGAAGTCCTCTAGCGCAGCTCGAAGCTGCAGCGGAAGAACCGCTTGGCATTCTGCGTCGCAACTTCTCGCAGGTTCACCCCTGACACCACGCTCATCGCGTCAAGAATATGGGGCAGATACGAAGGTTCGCTGCGTTGGCCTCGGTAAGGGTGAGGCGCTTGATCTGGCGCGTCAGTCTCACCCATCAAAAGCTCGGGAGGAATCTTTTGAAGCGCTTCCAACGGGCGCCGGGCTTCAAGAAAAGTCACTGGTCCCGCGAAAGAAAAGTGACAGCCCGCCTGCACGTAACGAGGCGTCAAATCGGCAGAACCTGAATAGCTGTGCATCAACAACCCGGCTTCGGGAATGGGGTTCTGCTTCAAAAATCGTTGAAGATGCGGGTGAGCGCGATAGCAGTGCAGCAGCAATGGCAACCGATGAGCCCGCGCCAGCTCGAAGTGCGCGTGAAGCACTTTCAGCTGTCGTTCGATAGGCGCTCCATCTTCGCTGGGCCCATCGAGGCCGCATTCGCCGACCGCAATCGCGGTTCCCGATGCGAGCAAAGCGTCGAGCTTCTCGAGATGTTTTTCATCGTCCTTCGGCGAAATGCTGGGGAGAAGTTGAGGGTGAATTCCCAAGCCCACTTGTATACGCGCATCTCGACGCGGCCAGCATAAGAGCGATTCCCACGCGTCGGGGCCGATTGCCGGCACCACGATGCCCGTGAGCCCGGCCTGCCAAGCGCGTTCAAGCACCTGACTCCGGTCAGCGTCGAAACGAGGAACGTCGAGATGACAGTGGGTGTCAATCACGCTTCGAAAGTGGGCTTGAGCCCATCGCGATGCGCCTGAAGCACGATTCGCTCGTGTTCCGTTGCATCGACAGTCGAAGCTTCTGCAATCACCATCTGAGGGACGTCGTCTTCAATGCGGTACTTTCGCATCAGTCGCGGGTTGTAGAGAAAATTGTCTACCGGGAAGTACAGCAAAGGCCCCTTGTCTTCAGGGCACGCCAGAATCTCGAGCAGACTGGGGTCGAGCGCCATGGCCTCGACCTACCACAGCCTCGCTTCAGATGAAGACCAGCTTACGTCCCACACGCTCCGACAATCGCGCTGAACCCAACACTTGAACCACGTGAGACGTGTCTCCCAAGGCGTCGAACGCGGCGGTGATGAGGTCACCAACGGTCAGCGGCTTCACTTCGACCCCAGCCTTGGCCATGCTCTGGACCTTCGGCATTGAGCGAAGTCCTTGTGTTCTGCACTTCTTCATAGTGCTCCCTCCAGTGAGACCCGTTAAAGAGCACCGGGCATGCCAGTTGTGCCCTGGCGAACTTCCGCAGACTTGAGACCGGTGCCCATGGTTTGGTTTCGACCCACGCTCAGCTGTTCTCTGACGAGCGTCAGATACGTTGCGTTGGCCGCTTTGCTGGCTGCGCTTCCAGCACTTGCCTTCGAAGAAACTGTGCGGAGGCAAGAGGTCGACGCGGGAGTGCATATTCCTGTGCTCACCAAAGCGCCCGCCGTGGTGAGTTTTGTGGAAGCGACATACCCACCTGAAGCGAAGAGTGCGGGGTTGGAAGCTGCAGTCAGACTCAGTGTGACCATCGGCGCCGACGGGTTGGTCGCTGATGCTCAAGTCACCGGGGCTGCGGGGCAGGGGTTCGATGAAGCGGCACTGACGGCCGTTCGACAGTTTGTGTTCATGCCAGCCGAAGTCGACTTTGTGCCGACAGCGGTTCAAATTGAATACGTCTACAATTTCGTTTTGACCGTGGTGGTTGACGCTGGGGTTGAAGCCCTCGATGCAGGGGCCACCGCGACGCTTGAGGGCGTGCTCTACGCGCGAGGCAGTCGAGGCTTCGTTCCCGGAGCCATTGTTCGGTGTGACAACGCGGCCGAGAAAGAGACGTATTCCAACGACGAGGGGCGCTTCAAGCTCGAGGCGCCTGCAGGTGTGTGTGAAGTGCGTGTGGCGGCGGCTGACTTTGAAGTCTTCAAGACAAAGGAGCCGCTCGAGGCCAACGAAGTCAAAGAGGTAAAGTACTACGTCTTACCCAAAGTCACCGGGTACCAGACCATCGTTCGAGACACGAAAGAGAAGAAAGAAGTGGTGCGCCGCACGCTCTCTCGAACTGAAATTCAAAAAATTCCCGGCACGTTTGGTGACCCCATTCGGGTGATTCAGAATTTTCCAGGTGTGGCGCGAGCTCCCTTTGGGTTGGGTCAGTTGATTGTCCGTGGGGCAAACCCAAACCAAACATTGACGTACTTTGATGGGGTTGAAATTCCGTTGCTGTTTCACTTGGGTGGAGGGCCCTCAATCGTCAACGGTGAGTTTCTTGATCGCGTCGACTTTTTCCCCGGCGGTTTCGGAGCGCGCTATGGCCGTGCAGTCGGTGGCGTGGTTGACGTGGCCAGTCGTCGCGGCGCAGCTGATACGTGGCACGGGGTAGCGAAAGTCGATCTCCTCGACTCGAGTTTGTTTGTCGAAGTGCCGCTGACCAAAGAGGTCTCTATCGCTGCTGCAGCTCGACGCAGCTATATCGATGCGCTCTTGCCACTGGTGCTGCCGAAGGATCCTCAAGGGGGCGCACTCTTGGTATTGCCCGCGTATTGGGACTACCAAGTGCGACTCGATGTAGGCGGGAAAAAGGGGGAAAAATTGGCCGATGGCCAGTCGAGTTATTCGCTCTTCGCATTCGGTTCGAATGACACCTTAAAAGTAGTCGCCACCGGAGGCGGTCGGACGCGAGATCTCTCCATCGACACGCAGACCATGTTTCATCGGCTTTTAGCCAGTTGGAACCATCGAACGGGCAACACCACCTTTCGACTGATGCCCTATGCCGGTATCGATCTCGCCAAACTCGCATTCGGAATCACCACCTTGAATGCTGATCAATTCAACTTGGGCGTCAGAGCGGATCTCAGCGTGGAAGTGAGCTCATTTTTTACGCTTCGAGTTGGCACCGACATTCTCAACAAACACCTGGTGGGCAAAGCCGAAGTGCCATTGCTCAGCGGCCTTCAGTACGTCAGCTTTCCAGGTGCAGAACCTAAAGTTGAGACGCAAGTGCTTCACGCCGACATCGGTGCTTTCGACGGAGCGCTCTATGCCGAAGGCGATTTCTCGGTCGGTAAGTTCACCGCGACCCCTGGCATTCGAGTGAGCCATGTGTACACCAATGGGCAAGTGCGAAGTGCGGCTGATCCGCGTCTGTGGGCGCGCTTTCAATTGCTCGACAGCACTTCGCTCAAAGGGTCCATCGGGTTGTACACCCAGCCGCCCGCAGGCACAGACATGCAACCGCCTCCGTTTGGGAACCCCGCGCTGACGCACGAACGCGCATTTCAGAGCTCGCTGGGCGTGGCCCATCGCTTCACTGATTTCATCAATATCGACTTGACCGGTTTCTACAATCGCCGCTTTGAGAACGTGGTTTCTCCCGGCACGACGACGGTCAACGACGACGGCAGCGTGACGACGACTCGAGTGGGGAATTTGGGCTTGGGTCGCGCTTACGGTTTGGAAGTGATGTTGCGGCATGAAGTTTCGAAGAATTTCTTTGGGTGGGTGGCTTACACATTTAATCGTTCAGAAGAACGACGCGCAGGTTCTGGAAACCCGTATGTCCTCAGCACTTTTGATCAAACGCACATTCTTACCGTAGTGGGCAGCTACAAGTTGCCCTGGGGTTTCGAATTGGGCGCGCGTTTTCGATACGTCACTGGCCGGCCGAAGTCGGCACTGGTTCATGAGTCAGATCTCTTTCAAGCTGATACCAGCTTATACGCGGGCCAATTCGGCCCCGTTCGCGGCTCTCGCATCAAAGACTTTCATCAGCTTGATATTCGCATCGACAAAAACTTCCTCTTCAAGACGTGGACCTTGGCTGTCTATCTCGACATTCAAAACGTCTACAATCAGGTCAACGTCGAAGCGTCGTTGTTCGACTATCGATTTCGCAAAGAGTTTGACGTACCCGGCATTCCGTTTCTTCCCGTTCTTGGTGTGAAGGCTTCCCTGTGATGCGCGCATTCATCATGCTGACGTTGCTTTCTCTTTCTGCGTGTGTCGGCAGCGACGACAACCCGACGACGGTCAAAGATCTCCGCGTATTGGGAATGCGGTTCGAGCCTCCGGAAGTGATGCTCGAAGGGTGCAACGTTGAGCTGCTGTTGAAACTGACGGCCGGTCTCGACGGAGGGCTCGATGGAATCGATGCGGGCATAGTCGGTCTCCCTCCATCAATTCTTGCGAGTTTGGGTCGGACGCTCGATTTCTCAGCATTGATCGCCGACCCCGCTGGCTCAGGCCGCCCACTCGATTATCGACTTCTCGGGTGCACCATGCGGGGAGATCGCGACTGCAATGACGAGGGTGCGTTTGTCGAATTGAAGCGAGGCTCGACGACTGCAGGTGAGTTGTCTTTGCGGCTCGAATTTAAGGGCGATGAACGGCCTTTAGGTCTTCAGTCGATTGGCGCCGATGGCGGCACGTTGCTCCTTGAAGTGATTCAACAAGACACATTTAAAGGGCTGGGTGGGGTGCGCGTACCGGTGATTTTAGAAGTCAGTGCCAAAGATACCGGTGAAAAAATTTATGCCCAAAAGTTGATGGTCTACACCTGCCCATTCTTTCCCACCATGAAGCCCAATATCACTCCGATATTGCCGGGCCTTCAATGGAACGGGGAACCGTGGGCTGAAAATGAAATACGCGAGGTGAGCGGTACAGAAAGCGTTCTTTTCGAGCCCGATGATTTTTCAGCGCTGGAAGAAAGTTATGTCGTACCCACGTTACAATTCAAACCGCTGACATTGATTGAGAGCTGGAAAATAACCTGGCTCACCAGCAGCGGAGCCATGGGCCAATACAATACCGGAGGCACCAACATCGACGGAAAGACCGAACGTCACCACAGCACCTGGAACCCTGACCCGGCGGAGGCTGAACCCCGCGACGTCGATTTCTTCTTCGTGGTGCGCGACGGTCGTGGCGGCAGTTCGTGGACCAAACGCACAGCGCATTGGTCGCCTTAGCTCTGCGTCACACGCACGGTGGTCTTCATGTCTTTGCCCGTGTCGGCATCGCGCGCAGTCATGGTGAGAATGCCCTCGATGTTCACGTCGAACGTGATTTCAACTTTGACATGCCCCGCAGGACCCATGCGAATACCGGAAAACGTAAATTCACCGAGCTGCTCGTTCTCGCTGGCTTTGTCGTGATCGCCTTGCCAGATGCGCATGATCAATTCTGACTGATTGTTGACGCTGGTCGTCCCGGTGATCTGTTTTGCATTGGGAATGGGCGAATTTCGAGGAAAGACGATGTGCATTTGCCCATCTGCTCTTTCCAGCCCGATGCTCATGGGGATGACGTCTAAAAGTTGCAGTTTGAGGTTGGTGTCGTCTGAAAGTGAAAATGCGTAGAGCGCTGCGCCAATGGCCACAGCCTCGTCGGGGTGAACACCTTTCGACGGCGGTTTACCGAAGAACTTGGTGAGCCGTTCCTGCACCGCAGGCATACGCGTTTGACCTCCGACCAACATCACCTCATCAATTTCTCGCGTCGAGAGCCCTGAATCGACCAACACCTTCGCTACAATTTTCAAAGTGCGATCGACGTGCTCGGCGGTCAACTTTTCAAGCAAACGACGGCTGAACTTCATCTCGATATTCAGGGGCTGGCCCTGCGGAGTCATGGTGATGAAGGGAATGTTAAACGGCGCTTCTTCGCGAGAAGAAAGGTCGATTTTGGTGCGCTCAGCGAGATCTTTGATGCGTTGCATGGCGACGGGGTCCGACGAGAGGTCGATGCCTGTCTTCGACTGAAACTCAGTCAACACGTAGTGAATCATGGCGTTGTCGAAATCGATGCCGCCTAAAAAAATGTCGCCACCAGTCGCCTTCACTTCGAAGACTTGGTTGCGAATTTCAATAATAGACACGTCAAAAGTGCCGCCGCCTAAATCGTAAATGCAGACGCGCTGATGGAGCGATTTTCCGATGCCGTAGGCGAGCGCCGCAGAAGTGGGCTCATTGATGATGCGTACCACTTCAAGGTTGATCAACTTGCCCGCGTCTTTGACCGACTGCCTTTGCCGGTCGCTGAAGTAAGCAGGCACCGTTACCACTGCTTTATGAATGGGTGAGCGCAGGTGATTTGAAGCGACGTCACGAATCTTGTTCAAGATTCGCGCGGCCACTTCTTGCAGCGTCATTTCTTTTTTGGCCACCTCGATGGTGACCTCTTTGTTGTCTGCAGATGCTTTGACTCCGTATTGCACCACCTTCTTCATCGTCTCGACGATGTCTGAAGTGGCAGTACGACCGACCAACCGTTTCGAGCCGTAGATGGTGTTGCGGGGGTTGAGTTGCCACTGGCGCTTGGCCTCGTAGCCGATCAACTCATTGCCCTTTTCGTCGACCGCGAAAATCGACGGAATGGTGTACTCGCCCCCTTTGTAAGGAATGAGCTTCACGTTGGGCTGACCATCTTTGTACCCGTCGACATAGGCGGCGCAGCAGTTGGTCGTGCCGAGGTCGATACCGATAATCGGTTCTGAGCTCACGGGGTGACAGTGTAAGCCAAAGCGCTCATCTGTCGAGGCGGGAGTAACCGTCGACGACCGATGGCCATGAACTCAAGGTCACCCCGGAAGCGTCGAAGAGCTGGTCTACCGTGACATCGTCTTTCAAATCGACCGCGACCACTTCGAGCCCAAAAGTGGCTTCAGCAGCGGGGTCTTTCCCGGGCCCCAGGGGGGTGCTCGGCCAAGCGAGTGCTGTTTGGGCATTGCTCATCGCAAAATAGACGACATGACGGGTGTCGCTGCCGGTGATGGCGACTCGGCCCAATTCTGCTCCGGCTGAAAAAATCGAAGCCCAAGCCGGCTGGCCCAAGTTGACGCTTCGGTCTTCAGGGGAATACGCGCTCTGAGCAGGTGTGGGCAAAAAGGGCACGATGAGTACCTTGGAGCTTAAGGGAGTAGAACGGTGAATTCTCCCGCTGAGGCTGGTGCCCGCAGCATTCCCCGCCAGAGCCCAAAGCCCGGTGCCTGCGGTTTCAAGCCCGTTGTACGCGGAACCTCCACGCAGCGTGGTGGGCTCAACCGGTCGCTGGCCGTCAGCACCCGCCGCCCCAGGCGTTTTCGAGGCAAACCCCGTCGGCAGCATGCCTGCCCGCTCGTCAATGAGAATTGAAGCGAGCACCACCGTGTCAACGTCAGCGGCCACTGAAGGCAACACCACTTCAGTTCTCAATTTCTGTTGCCGACTGGGCTGAAAAGAGAGCGGGGTGAAATTCGCGTAGTCGGGCACATCGTCGACACCCGTGGGGCAGCGCTGCGCATTGCTACACAGCCCGTCGCCATCGACATCACTGACATCGGCCACAAACAGTCGCGGAGTAAATGCAATGTCAGGCAGCTGCGCATAGTCGAACGCCCCCAAATACGAGAGTACGTCGATGGAGCGCAGCGCGAGTGTCGACTCAAGAAAGGTGCGACCTGCCCAGGCTTGAACAAATCGCCCCGTGCTTGGTTGCGCGAAAGCAAGGGAGCGGGGCTTGATGGGCTGCGGAATGCCGAGGCCCGGCGAGGTGTAAAGTACCAACGCGCCCGGAGCGGGAATGGTCTGACCTACGCCCGGTATTTCAATGGTGAAGTTTTCACCCAAGAGCCCTTGAGGAGTCGCAGACAACACATCGGAAATCGAGGCAGTGACAAAGCCTGCCCAATAGGCCCCCGTGGTACTGACGTTGGTGAAAGACACCGAGGCGCTGAAGCCCGCATTGAAGTGCACCGGGTTTTCTCTCAACGGGAGCATGACGTCAGCCACCGTGGTCTCGAGTATTGAAGCCCGTTCGAAAAGCGGTCGACCGTCGCTGCGCAGCTCAACGGGGACGGCCGTAAAAGTGATGGCCGCAGCATCGAGGAGCGGAAAGGCGGCGATGCCGAGCGTATCGGTGGTGACATCGAGCGGCGTTTCGCACGCCGTTGTCGAACACGCTCGAACCAGTACACCTTCAATCGGTTTTTGTGAGGCCGGGTCGACCACGATGAGTCGGCGCCCCATCATCAACGAGGGAATGATGGTGAGGTGTACTTCATTGGTGCGCAAAGTGCTGCCAGTCACGTTGGCTCGAATGCGCACTTCGCCCGCCGTAACCGCTGTCACTTGGCCCGTGGCACTGACAGTCGCTGCAGTGGAAGGAAGCCCTGTCGCGTCGGTGATTTCAAAATTGGCTTCTTCAAGAACAGAGGTGCTTCCATCTATTCGCGAAACGATGAGGTGAAGGGTGAGGGTGTCTCCCTCAACCAGCAAACCGTTCGTCGGAGACAATCGCATTGAATCAATATCTTTAGCCGCAGGAGCAGTGACGCATTTCCCGTCGACACAGCTCTTGTCACTGCCGCAATCGAGATGACCTCGACACACCGAGGGCACGCACACTTTGGCAATGCATGTTTTGCCCTCAGCACACTCTGCGTCGCTGACACAGGGTGCGCTGGGTTGGCAGTGGCTCTCTTCGCAATAGCCGGTGACTTGAGTGCCGGTCTGCCCGGGAACCAAAGAGATACAATCTGCGTCAGCCAGACAGGTGGCCAGCTCTTGGCAAATCTTTTGAGTGCAATCAAAACCAGGCGGACACTGCGTTTCAGCAAATCGTTTGCACTCGGTGTTCTTCATGCAGTCTGCGGTTGAATTGCACGTGGTGTACGTCTCGCAGCGGCCGAAAGTGGCCGAGGTACAGTACTCACTTTGCGCGCAGTCACTGGCTTGAGTGCAGTCGGCTTTCGCGCACAAACCGCTTTGACAGACGAAGCCTTGACCTCCGCATTGAAGATCTTGCGTGCACCGTCGCGTGCATTTTTTCTGACTGCAGTTGTAGAGCGCACCCGCGATTCGAGGGTCGAGCGTTGGAGCGCAGTCTGAAGGCGAATTGCACAGCGGCAAACACACGCCTTGCGACACTTCGCAGCGCCCTTGGCTGCTCAAACAATCGGCGTCAGCTGTGCACTTGGGTCGGCTTTGACAACTGCCATTGGTGCACTGCTGGTTTGCGGGGCACACGGCACCGCTCGAGCAGGTGCACCGCCCTTGTGCGCAAGTAAACCCAGTGGCGCAATCGGGTGTTGAAACGCATTCGGGCCGAGCTCCGCAAATGCCATTGCTCAAGCACACTTGGGTGTCGCCGCATTCGGTGTCATCGAGACACAGAGGTCCACACGCACCGCGACGACAGCGTTGCTCTTCAGTGCATTGCGAATCATCGGCACACGGCGTCGAATTGTGCGGTGCACAAGCGATGAGGGTGATGACACCCCACGCTCCAAGCCATCGTTGAAGCTGCATGCGGTCCATATAGCCGGAAGAGGGCGCTGCGCGCTTGTGCGCGAGAAAACAAGAGCCTGACTTGGGGATCAGGTCTGCAGCTACGACGACGTCTGCCGGGTACCCCATTGGGGTATACGGTCATCTCCGTGACGATCGCTGGACCCCTTTCACTGCTGAGAATCGCAAGACGCAGTAGTCGTGGGCCCACGCCGTGAGAAATTTCGCTGAGACGGGCACGTTGCATTTGATCCAGTCCGCCGGCTGCTGCTACTTGTCGCAGGCAAAGAGTTTCTCTCATCTAACCAAAGCGGGGGGTCACATCGATGGGTTACAGCACTGACTTTATCGGTAGAATTCGGATTGAGCCGGCGCTGAATCTTGAGGAGGTCACCTTCCTCAAGAAGTTCGCTGACACTCGGCGTATGAAGGTGAAGCAAGGACCCTATTTCGTCGACCAAGCAAGTGCTTTGGGCCAGGACGAGGGCCCTAATGTGCACTCATGGAACGAGCCATCAGAAGGGCAGCCCGGGCTTTGGTGCCAATGGGTGCCAATCGATGATGGCTCGGCGCTGACTTGGAGTGGAGTAGAGAAGTTCTACGAAGCGGATAAGTGGATGACCTACGTGATCGATCACTTCCTTCGACCTGGTGCGAAGGCCAAGTCGGCGGGTGATTCGCAGTTCGCTAGTTTCACGTTTGACCACCGATGTGATGGTTTGGTCATCGCCTCTGGCGAAGAATATCCTGACTTGTGGCGCATCGAAGTCGCGTCCAACGAAGTCCGGACATCACGTTATGACGTTCCTGATCATGAGCTGCCCGAGGGAATGTTGGAGAGCGGTCATTCGTTCGGCGACGCCCTTTATACCTATCAATCAAATCCCGAGAAGGCCTTCGAGCTCCTCAAGATGTTTCTTGGCGAGGTGCCCCGTGACAACGAGGCATTGCCGGAGTTGACTCGGTTCCTCAAAGATCTCGCTCGAGTTGGGCCGGATGGGCAACGACAGCTTCTGGAGACGATCCTCGCTCGGTAATATCAGGGGGAACTGTGGCCGGGCACACGAGCATCTCTGCGGGCCTGGCGCAAAGGCGTGAAACGCGAGTACTCTTTTGAGTCTCATTTTAATTCTCATCGCATGGTCGACAGGGTTGAGCAGCTGTCTTTTCGCTGACTTTAAGTACGCCATGGCGTGGGCTATCGAATCTGGGGCCAGCTCCCGCGAATGCTGCCGGGGTGAAAAAGAATGTGCGCCTGAGGGAGTGAATTGCGCAGTTCGCCCGGTGATTCAAGCAGAAGGTCGCCCTTCTCACCCAGGACACACTGCCCCGCATGTTCCGGCGGTAGCAGGCTGACGACGTCCCGTGCGGCGACCAACATTTCATGCCAGCGCTTGGCGAGGGCCGATGCGTTTGGCGCGGGGCCTTCGTAGTCGAGCGCGTCGACCTCGAGCTGGGAATAACGAACTGAACGAGCGGCCTCCTCGAGAATGGACATCGGGCTGAAGCCGGGGTCTTTCCCCGCAGCAGCCCAGGCCAGAAACCCCAGCGGCTGGAGCATTTCATCACAACGCACGACATCGACGAAGTCGCGCACCTCGCGTCGCCCCACGAGAGCCAACACTTTGTTGGTGGCGAGATCGATGGGGTGAAGCGTTAAACCCAGCTCTGCATGCTCGACGAGTGGAAAGAATCGGTAAGCACTGTCCTGCGACCATTCCAGCACCACGCGGTGTTTTTCCTTTGAAACGATGACTTCCACGAAGGCGGGTCTCTCGCGGACAATGTGTATCTGGAAGCCACTGGATTCGAGGAGGCGCCGATCGCTGTCCCAAGATTTCTGGAGCGCTTCGGCACTGTCATGAAACAGGTCGATGTCGCGCGATCGGCGCGAACCCAGAGTCAAAACATTGAGTGCTACGCCGCCGGCAACGTAGCTTTCACCGTCGCGCTTTCGTTGTCCGGCGATGAGTTGGAGGACGTCTCGCTGGAACTGCGTAAGAGCCATTGTTTGAGTTCTCCCGCTCGTCGAAATGCATCGAGCCCGGCGTGTTTCTGAATGGCTTCCAGCACGGCACGACGCTCGCTGTCGGTACGGGGAAGATAGTCCGCGCGCAGGTACCACAAACAACTTGAGCGGTACGCCTCTACAAGCGAATCGATTTGCTTGTGCAATTCTGAGGCGTTCACTGCATCAGTTTAGGCGATTCTTCAGGGCGATTCAACGTGCCGTGAACGACCACTAAACTACGCCTTCGTGTGACGTCCGTGTGCGAGTAAACGGCCTCACAAGAGCATCTCGAGCGCTGATCCAACGAGCGCCCGCACGGCGTACGGCGTGGGCTGCGAGGGGGTCTGGGGAGACTGGCAAGTTGGGGGTTGGTGTCGGTGATCGCTCGACGAAACCGAGCGCCACGGATAGGGCTTGCTACGCCCAAGAAATCCAATACCGACACTCAATGATACCGCTCTCAGGGATCAGGGACTTACCCTCCAGAACTCCGCCACACTTCTCGATCACTCGCCTGGAAGCGATGTTGTCTTCGTTGCAAGTGATGAGAACACGGTCGATGCCGCACTCCCTTGCGCGCGGTCTCACCACACCGCACAACGCGACGATTCAGGACGGACCATGGGTGCGTTTTGAGGGCAGGAGAAGGCTTCAGAGAACGCGGGCAGGTTCGACAGCGTTCCATTCACACGAAACTTCGAGGGAGCGTGTCCGTCCTCTTTAATGTTCTCGCGGAGGTACTCGGGCCGCTCGGCGGAGCAGTAGCTCTGTGCATAGGCGATGAAGAAACGCTTCGCAGCGGTGAGCCCATCTTCCCCGCGCTCATGAAGTGCGCGTGCTGACAACTCGGTGAGCATGGCCCGGTATGCGTAGGCGACGCCACTCAGATCGGCCACGTTTTCGTGGACCGTTTGCTTGCCATCAAGGTGAGTCGACTCGAACGCCACGAATTGGCTCGCCTGTTCCACGACACACCCGGCGCGCCGCTCGCGGGCCTGCACATCTTCCTTACTCCAGGAATCACGAAATTCACCTTCGCTGTCTATCTGATGGATGTCGAGAACATGGACGATCTCATGGCCGATGAGGCTGCCGAAAGTACCGTAGCGGACCTCGGCTGGAGCGTTCGCATCGAAGAGAGGAGGCATTAGTCTCGCCGCCGTAATAATCATCGAATTCGTCAGCAGGTCGGGAAACCCATTGGGAATGGTCAAACGAGCTGCGGCCATCCCTGGGGCGCCATTCGGGTAAACGGTCATTTCCCAGGCATGGCGGTTTCGGGTGGTGGCGACGCGCTCCCAGGCTCGCTTCTGCTCAAACGCTTGTGCGGCCAAAAGGTTTTCGAGAAAAGCGTCTTCACGAAGTGGAAATGAGCCGACCGCAGGCCAGGCGTCAGGAAACCCGATCTTGAGGTCGAGCATCTTGATCTTTTCTTCGGAAGCTGCGCGTGCGCCGGGAGACAGCCAGGTGACACTCTGCATCGAACGCGCAACTTCATCTTGAACTTTCCGGGCGGCTGCCTTGGCGCGGTCACGAGCTTCCGGGCCAACGAATCGAAGGGAGAACTGCCTCGACAGCTCGACGCCGAGCACCTTGAGGGTCTCAAACCGGCACTCGTCGGATCGAGACGACCGCTGCACTCCTTTCCCTGCTGAGAACCGGTAGTGCTCGTCGGCCAACGATGCGGGCAAGGCTGGAGCCATGGATTGCAGGAACCGCCAACGGAGATAAGCGCGCAGGTCCGCGAGTGACCGCTTCGCTACAAGTGCATCTAATGCCTTGAGATAGGCAGGGGAGGTGACGTTCACGGTTCGCTCGGCTGTGTGTTCGACCTTCTTCAGGTAAGCCGCCCAATCGATGTTTGGAGCAAGCTCAACCAGCGCTTTTGGCATGAGCGGGTGTTCGCTCACCTCGGGGTCAAACCTGTCGCCAAAAGAAAGAGAGACCGCCGCGAGCCTGACCTCCAGGTCGAACACAGCGTTCGCGTCCCGCCGAGCCTGGTTGGGAACTACGCCCGCAAGCACAAACATCTTCTTCATGTGCTCGCGGTAGGCGCGGTGATCTTCGTCTGCGCTGGGCCCATTTTCTGAGTACGCCCCTCGGCTCAGGCCGAGGACACCTTGGTGAATCTCGCCTCGGTAACGCGTCTTATCTGCTCGGTCGGGCTCTCCCGAGTACCGAAAGAATGCGTCGACTCCGTGGGCGTGCAGCTCGATAAGAATTTGCATCAACTGCGGGCGGTTCTTGAGCCCGTCAATGCGAGTGACCCACTTTTTGAGGGTCTCGTAGCTGGCCTGCTCAACTTCAGCGCCCTTCGCCATACACGAAGAGAAAAACGTTTGGAGACGGCGAGCCTCAGGATCATCAGCAGCGACGGCGCCGGTGAGCAACTCTTGAAAGGCCTGGTCATTGGCCTTGTTGGCGGCTTCGCGGGTCCAGTCCACGAATGCACGGTCTGGCGGAATGTTTGTCTGAACAGCCCAGCCGCCGCATACATGTTGATAAAAGTCGCTACAAGGATCAGCCGACGTATCGACGGTGGACCGGTCGATACGCCAAGCTGCTATGTGGCTCCCGGCGTCGCTGGGTTGCGCAGTTGAGGCGGGCGTAGCCTTTGACTCCTGGCTTAGAGACGAAAAGCACCCGGAAGCTGCGACGCCGACCAACAACGAACTAAATATCGACGACCTCCGGCCAGGAATCGCGCGGATTTGTTTGTCAGTGGCTTGCATCAACTCGCCCTACCACCTTCGTCTCGACCCTGCCTCGATCGGCGTCAGTTCAGTCCGCCAATAGTTGGAGACGACGTGCAGCGACTTTTGCAACGTACTACCGTCGATTTCGTGGGCTTCGCTGAGCAGGTAGATG
>JAYUVR010000156.1:0-4360 GCA_043753955.1 Archangium sp.
TCGATGTCACAGAAGACATGCTGGTGATGAAAGAAGAAATATTCGGCCCGATTTTGCCCGTCGAGACTTTTGAGAATTTCGAGGAAGCCATCACGCGCATCAACAGCCGACCTCGGCCACTCGCTTTTTACTACTTTGACGACAACCTCAATCGCGTCGACGATGTGCTCCGCAAAGTCATCAGTGGGGGCGTAGCCGTCAACGACACCTTGGGTCACTTCGCTCAGGAAGAATTGCCCTTCGGAGGCGTCGGGTCGAGCGGCATGGGCGCGTACCACGGCCAGCGGGGCTTTGAGACCTTCAGCCATATGCGCGGCGTTTTAATGGCCAGTCGCGCCAGCGTTGCCTACAACTTGGTGCGACCGCCATTTTCAAAGCTGGTCTACAAAACGGCCGAGTTTCTTATTTCGGGTTTGAAGAGCCTGACCGTGAAGCATTGAGATGAGTTGTTGTCTACTCAGTGATTGGCAAAGCAGAAGCTCAAACAAGGCGGCGTTGTATGGCGCTCGCGAATCGCTGCGAGGCCTCGGGGTGTTGACGTAGAAACATGAGCGGCTCGAACACCTCGAGTTCCATCAACAAGAAGTTGCCGTTCTGAATCACTCCGTCGACTCGTGCATATACCGGGACTGCAGGTGTCCCTGCCATGCACGAGCGTGCTTGGGCGATCCATTCATCGCGAACTTCGGCAGTCTGGCTGGTTCCGCCGAATGAGAACTGCACTCGGTAATCTCCAGCCTTGGGGCGCTTGCAGACCGCGTGGCTGAATTCGCCATCGAAGAACAACAGAGACAACTCACCCTCGGTGAGTATTTCAGGCAAGAACGGCTGAATCATGATTCCGCGATCCTTCAGCGTGTGCGCGATGTCGTCGCGATACTTTTCCGCTTCAGAAAGGCGAAATCGATACGTTCGATAGGCGCCGCCTGAGATGGTTGGTTTGACCACGATCTCATCCCAACCGCGCGCCCGTGCGAGGGAAACGATGTCTGGCTTCTCGCCGCAGGCAACGAAGATGGTGGGCACGAGTGCAACCCCAGCGGCAGCGAGATCTTTCAGGTAGCGCTTGTCAAAATTCCATTTGAGGGTCTCGCCCGAATTGCACATCTGCACGCCACTGGCGATGCGCGCGTCGAGCCAAGCCATAAACTCCGCGGCCCGCTCGAAATAGTCCCACGGAGAGCGGATGACCAACGCATCGAACGCCAGCCAGTCAACCTTGGAATCGCTCCAGGAAACGGGCTGAGCGTCGATGCCGATGGCTTCGAGTGCGGGGACAAGCAGCTGGTCGTCTTCGTAGAGCTCGGCAAACGCATCGCAGGTTACGAGGGCGACATGAGATTTAGCGGTCTGTGTTCGCATGCTTAAAGTTATGCGCGAAGTCGCAACAGGGTGCTCTTAAAAATCAGTGATTTTAAGAAGCCGCCCGAGTTCGTGTTCGAGCCCAATCACGCAACCGACTGACATCTTCCGCCATGGTGACGGCGAGCGGTGGAGTCTCTTTCGCTGCCACCAACAAATGCTTCGCGGACAGTTCCGTTTGATCAGCGAAGGCGTCATAGAGCCCGGAGATGATCATCTGTTCCAATTCAGCTCCGCTGAAATGCGCAGTCGTCTTCGCCAATTCAGCCACTGGGAAGAGAACCGGGTCGCGCTTTCGCCGTTTGAGCTGAATGGTAATGATGTCAGCCCGTTCGGCCTCTGAAGGCAGGTCGACGAAAAAAATCTCGTCAAATCGACCCTTGCGCAGCAGTTCAGGTGGCAACGATTCGATTCGATTTGCGGTCGCTACCACGAAGACAGGCGAGGTCTTCTCTTGTAACCAGGTGAGCAACGTCCCGAACACGCGTGCAGAGACGCCTGTGTCACCGCTTCCGCCCGAGGCTCCCGCTAAGCCCTTCTCGATCTCATCGACCCAGAGCACCACCGGAGCCAGACTTTCTACCGCCGCAATGGCTTTGCGCAGATTCTCTTCAGAGCTCCCTACCAACCCTGAATAAATGCGGCCCATATCAAGGCGCACGAGTGGAAATTTCCAGCTGTTGGCAATCGCTTTCGCCGTCAGACTCTTGCCGCACCCTTGCACTCCCAACAATAAAAGCCCCTTCGGGGAAGGAAGCCCGAATTCTCGCGCTGCTTCTGAAAAGGCATTTTTACGGCGGTCGAGCCACCGTTTGAGATGCGTCAGTCCTCCAACATCAGAAAGCCCTTGTTCGGCCTGGTGGTATTCGAGCAGCCCTGACTTGCGAATCACCTGACTCTTCTCGTCGAGAATGAGGCGCAGATCGCTCTTGTCGAGGCGATTGTCTCGGGCAATGGCTTTGGCAAAAGCATTCTCGGCTTCAGCCAAAGTCAGGCCATGCGCCGCGGCGACCAAAGCATCTGCTTCAGGCGGAGTAAGTGAGACGGTCGCTTTGCGGTTTTTCGTCACCAAGCGAGCGATGTCTTTGAGCAACGTCAGCAGTTCGCTCTGAGTGGGGAGGGGAATGTCGATGACCGACACTTCTTTTTCCAGTTCCTCAGGCAATCGCAACGTTGGTGCCAGCAGCAAAACGGTGGTGTAGCTCGACTTGAGGGCAGCCCCCAATTCTCGCAGTGCGCGCACCACGAGCGCGTCGTCAAGGTGCCGGTGAAAGTCTTTGAGCACCACCAGCGAGGGGTTGGGTAACTGGTGAATATGTCGCAGAGCAGCGACGGGCTCTTGGCTATTTTCAAAAGGTGGGTTTCTTCTGCCCGAAGAGAGGTTGCGCAGGCCGCGGGTCACACTCCAGTCGACGATTTCTTTCCCGTGAGCCAAAGCGAGCTGGGCCAACATCGCCTCGACGCGCTGCTCTTCGAAAGAGACCAAATAGAGCAGCGGGTACCGGGCTCGAATCAGGGTATCGATTTCGCGCAGAAACGCAGGCTGTTCAGACATGTGAGTTAATCTACTCTTCTCGCTCTCGAAGGCAGCCAACGATAGAAGGCTGCCCATGCCTAGACTTCTTCCGATGTTGTTGGCCGTACTGTGGTCCTGCGCGACCACCCCTTCTTCTTCTTCTGAGCAACCGACCCCTGTCAAAGCCCCTGGCGAAAGTCACTTTGGCCAGCTCCAGCAGCTCACCTTTGGCGGCGAAAACGCAGAGGCCTATTGGCGTTTTGATGGCACGGGCGTCTCGTTGCAACGGCGCAGTGGTACCGAGCAGTGCGATCGCATTTACACCATGCCGTTGTTCGAGGGCGGCAAGCCCATTTCCCACCCCCCGCTCAAATTGCTGTCGAGCGGCCAAGGCGCGACCACCTGTTCGCACTACATGGCGGGTGACGATGAAGTTCTTTTCGCTTCGACGCACCTGGGCGGTGAAGCATGTCCTCCGAAACCTGACATGGGGCAAGGCTACGTCTGGGCTCTGTATGACTCGTACGAGATTTTCAAGGGTAAGGCTGACGGCACCGGCCCTCTTACTCGGTTGACTGATTCACCAGGCTACGACGCCGAAGCCACCGTCTGTCGGAAAGATGGGTCAATCGTTTTTACCTCGGTGCGAGATGGCGACATCGAGCTCTACCGAATGGACAAAGATGGAAAGAACGTCAAACGCCTGACCTTCACGCCTGGTTATGACGGTGGCGCTTTCTTCAATCACGATTGCAGCAAGCTCGTTTGGCGAGCATCACGGCCTAAAGCGGGCAAAGAAGTCGAAGAGTTCCAAGGGTTGCTCAAACAAGGCCTGGTGCGGCCGAGCAAGCTTGAATTGTTTGTGGCCAATGCTGACGGCTCAGACGCTCGGCAGGTGACGTATTTGAATGCGGCGTCCTTCGCTCCATTCTTCTACCCCAATCGAGATCGCATCATTTTTTCTACGAACTATGGCGACCCTAAAGGGCGAGATTTCGATTTGTGGGCCGTCAACACCGACGGCACCGGGCTTGAGCGCATCACCTTTACCAAAGGCTTTGACGGCTTCCCGATGTTCTCTCCCGATGGGAAGTGGCTCATCTTCGCCAGCAATCGCATGACCCCAGAGGGGCAGTCTGACACCAATCTCTTTCTGACTGCGTGGGTCGACCACGAGCCGAAAGGTGAACTCACTGCCGCTGAACGCATCGAGAACGATGCGACGTGGCTTGCAGACCCTGCACGAGAGGGGCGAGGGGTGGGAACGAAGGGCCTCGATGCGGCCGGTGCATGGCTCGAAGAGCGCTTTTCGACCCTCGGGTTAGAGCCTCTGGGCGTGAACGGGACTTACCGGGTGCCTTTCGAAGTGGTGACGAAGGTGAATAGCGGCCCAGGAACCCTGCTGAAAATCGCTGGGAAAAGCGCGCCATCGTCAGACGTGGTGACCGTCGGCTGGAGTTCGACCGGCGCCGTGAAAGGAAA
>JAYUVR010000157.1:0-5258 GCA_043753955.1 Archangium sp.
GTATATAGACAGAGGGTCGAACGCTCTTTGGCAGTTCGACCCCTTTTACTTTTCGGAAACGCGCTCTCGAGTCGAAGTGACAGCGCTTGAAATCTCATCAACGCGTTGGAATGGCGACTCAGCATGTCTCACCTCTTCTAACGCCTCTGCGATGGCATCAATTTCTTGGTGGAGCTGCTGAACCGTTTGCAACACTTCAGCACTTGGCGGTTGCCCCGCGTCTACGCCGGCGGCACGAAGACGAATGAGCTGCGTGGCCATACCTTCCAATGTCCATTGTAGACGCGTCATCTCAGCTTCAAGGCGGTCCGCTTGAATACGCAAACTCTGTCGCTGCTTCTTTTGGTCATCAATCGCAGCCATAGCGCTCTGCAATGACTTCCTGATGTGCTCGTCGGGAGCTGCAGCCACTCGCTTCTCGAGTTCTGCCTTTTCAGTATCAAGGAAATGAAGACTTTCGTCAGAGGCTTCACTGCGAAGAGCGCGTTCACGCACGAGCAATTCAAGACACGTCTCTTTGAGTGAAGTGGCCGTTTCCAAAGTCGCACCAAGATGTTCGCGAAAGGTGGGCGACATCTGCGCCAGTTCACCTTCGATGCGTGCACACGCCGACTCGACCCTCGCCCGTCGGGGGTCGACTTCACTTGGCGGTACCACTGTCGTGCCAGGCAAAGAAAACGTTGCACCTGGAGCCAGGCGTAAACCCGCTGGCACCCGAGCACGAGTGACGACGGTAGAACCTGCTCCGACAATGGCGCCAGCACCCACGACGGCCTCGGCTTCAATGTCGCTCCCCCACCCCACCACGGCCTTTTCTTCGATGACAGCACCAGCGTGAACAGTGGCGCCCATGCGCACCACCGCTCCTCGTTTGACCACGGCCCGAGCTTCAATCGTGGCTCCCATTTCCACTACCGCTCCAGGTTCAATCACAGCACCTTCACCAATGTCGGCACCCATGCCGATGTGAGGGTGGGAAGCTTCTGGTTTCTGGCGGAGTGCAAAACGCAATGACCGCACTATTCCGAGAGTGAGCAGAATAAAACCAGGCACAAACAAACCTTTGTTGCCCGTGGCGACAGCTGCTGCAATGAACCCCAGACTGAGGGCGACCATGCTGTAACCCGAACCTGCTGAGTCATGCTTGCGAAGCCGCTTTTCCTCGCGCGGCTCTGAGCGGTGCATTGCACTCTGAAGCCGGTCTAGTCGGCGCTGCAACCTATCGTGTCTCGACATGATTCATGACTTAGCTCGAACAGAATGGTCATGGCTCGTTTGCTGTAGAACAAAACGAAGCGAGGAGAAAAACTCTAAAAGTAATTCTCCTCGCGAATTTTCAAACAAGGAAATTAAGGAATGAGAATGGGGGTCCACTGCTGATCGCCAGCGCCACCGAGAATGACAACACCTGCTGCATTGCGGGTGATGTTGTTCCCGCCGCCTTCCCAGTTCAAAGTGCCATTTCCGTTATCGCGAATATGGCCAGCTTGTACAAAATAGCCCGACGGTGAGTTGTTGAGGTAGAGCGCAATATTGCTCATCATGCGCAAATCTTTGCTGCCCGCACTCTTTTGCTCGAGGCACTTACCGATAATGCCGGGAATGGGAAAGTCGTCTACGAGGATTCCGGGTTTGACCGTGCCAGGAGTGCACATCGTATAGAAACCATCGAGGGGCGACTTGTGAACTTCGAAAACTTGATCGCCCGTAGTCGCCGTGGTGCAGGCTGCGGTGGTGACAACATCACCAGCAGCACGTTGCATGCAGTTGTTTGTGCCGTTCTTGAGGCGGTACTTTCCATATGCCGGCGGCACGGTGCTGACGACAAGCTCTTGGGTAGTGCTGGCAGTTTCTTTGCCTTCGTCAGCTGGGCCACCTGACATTTCGCCAGGACCACAGCCGACCAGGGTGGCTACACCGGCAGCCGCCATACAGAGTGAACGGAAATTGCGCTTCATTTCTTGTGCCTTCTTCAACATGCTTTTCATGAGTGACCTTGGAGCGACCGGCCAGAAGTGGCGGTCGATCTTCACCGTGAGCAGAAAGCGGACCACGAGCAAAGGCTCTAGAATCATTCATTCGCTGCGTTTCATTTTTGAAGTCTGTTTCGGAAGAGAAAGGCAGCGCGTAGCAAAAATGAAACATGAGCGCTTCGGCACCGTGACATGAATACAAATGCGGACTAGCGGTGGGCTGCTGGCCGGGACTCACAACCAAATTCGTCAAAACCAACTGTCGCGAGCATCGAGATAACTTCTCTCGGCAGAAACGCACAGTGAGGCGAGTGCCGGTACCCGTGGCAATTCAGTGTGATGCCAATAGAGTGCAGCAGCCCGAAGACCTTGCACGAAATCATCGTCTCGAGAAGTCACGGCGTTGGCCAATTTTGCCCACACCCAGCCAATGACAACCAATGACAGTGCTTCCATATAGTCCGAAGAATGGCTGAGCATGCCTTCAGCGTCTCCGGCGGCGCCTCGAGCACCGAGAGTGGCTGTGAGTTTCACCATCTGGTCTGCTGCCGTACGCAACGCCGTGACGTCAAAGGGCCATCTCGATGATGCCGCAGCGAGCTCGAGTTCAATTTCAATTTCTTCTCTGAGAGCGAGCACAGCTGCCCCGTTTTCTGCGACTGCTTTGCGACCGAGTAAGTCAAGGCCCTGAATGGATGAAGTACCTTCATGAATGGTGTTTAATTTTTGGTCTCTCAGCCACGCCTCAGGCAAATACTCACTCGAATAGCCGTACCCTCCGTGAATTTGCAGCGCCAATGCGTTGCTTTCAAAACCCTTTTCCGCAGGGAATGTCTTGGCAATGGGCGTGAGGAGGTCGAGTAACAACTTGGCGCGCTCGCGTCCTGCTGCGTCGAGGGCGTGCTTCGACAAATCAGCGTAACGGGCGGCCACGCCCAACAGTGCCAACGAGCCTTCGACGATGGCCTTTTGCCGCAGCAACATACGACGAATATCGGCGTGTTCAATCAATGCCACTTGGGGTGAAGCCGCATCGGCGTTTCCCACTGCGCGGCCTTGTCGCCGCTCACGTGCGTATGCGAGTGATTGATGAAAGGCGACTGAGGCACTGGCTGCGGCGTTGAGGCCCACCATGATGCGCGCTTCGTTCATCATTTGAAACATGCAGCGAAGTCCTTGGTGTGGTGCGCCGACGAGAAACCCGTGGCAGTCGCCTTCGTCTCCGAAAGACAGCCCCAACGAAGGCAGCCCACGCCAGCCAATTTTGTGGATGAGTCCGGTGACATGCACATCGTTGGCGATCAACGTGATGCCGTCTGCAGCAGGCCGCAGCTTGGGCACCGCAAAGAGTGAAATACCCTTGCTGCCCGCTGGAGCTCCGTCGAGTCGCGCCAGAACCAGGTGCACCACATTGGGTGTCAAATCGTGATCGCCAGCTGAGATGAAAATCTTGGCGCCGCTGATGAGGTGATGCCCCATCGCAGTGGGGCTTGCCTTGGTGCTCACATCGGCCAGGCTTGAACCTGCCTGAGGCTCCGTGAGCGCCATGGTGCCGGTCCATTCGCCTGCTTTCATTTTCGACAGGTAGGTCGTCTTGAGAAAGTCGTTCCCGAAGACTTCGATGAGGTGTGCGGCTCCTGCCGTCAGGCCAGCGAACCCAAAAGCCGAAAGGTTCCCAGCCATGAGGTATGCGCTGGATAAGGTGGTGACGGTGAGCGGCAGTTCGGTGTTGGCTTCAATGACACCAAGCGAAACCAATTCTCTCCACGCTTCGTGCATGCGCGGGTGCACCAAGACCTTCCCCGCCTCGAAACGTGGCGGTTCCGCATCGATGACTTTGTAATTGGGGAACAGCACTTCTCTCGCGACACGGCGACAAGCGGCAAACCATGGGTCTACCGTCTCGCGACTGTGACTTGAAAAAGCAGGCAGCCGACACAAACCATCAACGTCGAGTACCTGCAGCAGGAAGTCAACGAAGAGGTCCGAGACGAGCGGATTCATGGCCTCGACCCTGCCGACTCAATGGATTTGAGGCAATCGCTTCCACTGAAGTCATTGCGAATGTGCTCACTTTTCAAACGAGCTTGCAAACTGCGCGAGCTGGGTCGCTGCGGCTGCGTTGCTCTTCGACAACAAGTCATGAATGCGCTTGAGCTCAGGTATTTGAATTGCTCCGTCGTCATCGCCGCCTGCATCTGAATTCCGCAGCGCAGTGGCTATTTCTTCCAGCACTTCTTTCATGTTGGCTGCTGAAGCTTTGCCTCCGAAGCGCGTAGCAACAGTATTGAGGGCAAGAATGGTCCTCAGCTTGAGTTCGGTCCAATTTCCCTTCTCGCCTGCATCTTCGATGACTTTGACGGAAATGCTTTTCCCGCTGCCCAATTTGCCAATGGTTGTTCTGATGTCGTCAGTAGCCGTTGTCACGTCCTTCAATTTGACGCGAAGGCGGCTTTCGATTGGCTTCTTCGAAGAAATGGGCGGGGGCATCGGAATCTTTCCGTGAGGGAGAAGGATTTACATTTCGCATGTACGCTTGGTGATTCCTCGTCGTCAAGGGGAAGGCGGCCCATTCGAAAGGCAAATGTTTGAAATACCTTGAAGCAGCCCAGTTGGCGGTGTTGCAGACGCTGACTGTAGAATTCGCCTCCCATGCGAGTACCTCAGCCTTGGAAGGATCCTCAAGTGTCGATGTGGGTGTTTCTCATGCTGGCTGGAGCATTGTTCAACGAAATCAGAATTTGGGTTGAGAGCTTTTCAACTCCTTGGGCAATTATTCCTGTGCAGTATTTAAGAGACTTCCACTCATCGCGTTCATCGCTTAGACCTATGAAGGGAAAATCTTCCTGAGTTCTCGAGTTGTCTATTCGACCATCGCTATACCGTTGCTTTTGGTCTTCGGACATCACGCGTTGATTGTTCCATTCGGAGCGCCTTCACGTTTGCCCTTGGAAGCTGATGTGCTCGCTCGAGTCTCTGTTTCGTTATTTGCCTGCGCAGGAGCCATCGCTCTTTGCCTCGCAGCTGTCTTCCGGGCGAAATCGAACTGGGTGCGCGCGGCGAGTTTTTCTTTCGCATCGAGCCTCTGCCTCATCGGAGTGTGGCCCTGGGTGGTCGGCCTGCCTTACGGCTGGGAACGGTTCGTTCTCACTCTATGTCCGATTGTCATTGGCGCAATGGCAGCTCGAAACGCTTCGAACGAGCGCGAGAAGGCTTCACACGAGCCATGATCCCACCTAGGAACTCACGGCGAAATGGGCGTTCGTACAACGGCTATGGACGCTT
>JAYUVR010000158.1:0-5663 GCA_043753955.1 Archangium sp.
GCTCGCTTCGTATTCCACTTCTTCAGGCGACAGTCCCGCCTGAATTGCCGCCATAAGCGTTCGGAGTTCTTGGTGTTTGAGCTCGTCTGCCACGCGCAAGGGGTCCGCCGCCAACAATTTCGGTGCGCTGAGCACTAAAGCTCCAAAAGTGGCCTCGAGTTGATCAGGCGGTACCACGTCGTCACGAACCTCTTTTGGCACCGGCCTCATCGCCTTCATTTTCGTTTCCAGCGAGCGCTGCAGGTCTGCCATCGGCATGTCGCCCAAGTGCCTCGAAATGGCCCCCAAGAAGGTCATGCGCTGCATTCCGGGGGGAATGAGGGCCGCAATCGGCCGAAATCGCTCTAAGGCGCCCATTTTTTCTTCAAACGACGAAACCCCGCCCAAGGGCAGCACCGCCATAAAAATGTATTCCGTGAGCGCCGGAGCCTCGCGAATGAGTTGATGAACCGCCTCAGCGCCCGCTTTTTTGGCAAACGTGTCGGGGTCTTCGCCGTCAGGCAGCATCGCCACCCGACATTTGACCCCGCCTGCCAAAATAGGCCCCGCCAGGCGTTCCACCGCGTTGCGACCAGCTAAATCTCCATCGAGCAGCAAAACCAATTCTTTGGCCTCGAGGCGCGACAATAAAGCCATGTGTCCCGGAGTGAGCGCCGTGGAACACAGGGCCACGGCATTCTTCACTCCGGCTTGATGCATCCCAATCGCGTCGAAGTAGCCCTCACACAAGACGGCCGACTTCTTCTTGCGAATTTCGTCGCGCGCTTGATCCGTCGCGTAGAGCACGTCTGACTTGTTGTAGAGACGGTTTTCTCGTGAGTTGAGATATTTGGGCCCGTCATCACCTTCGAGCAGACGGCCTCCAAAAGCGATGGTGCGGCCTTCGGGCGAACGAATGGGAATGATGACCCGCCCGCGGAACATGTCGAAGTAGCCCTCGCCCTTGGTTCGCGGCGAGCACAACCCGGCTTTTTCGCCAAAAGCCAACAGCCCGTGCTCACGCAGCTTGTCGGCCAGCTCGGCCCACGACAACGGAGCCCAGCCCAAACCAAAGGCGCGAATCACTTCGTCGGTGAGCCCACGGCCGTGCAAATAGGCACGGGCTTGCTGACCGACAGCAGGGTCCCACAGTTGCTCGGTGAAATGGCGTGCCGCGAAATCGGTCGCCTCTTTCACTTGTTGTTTTTCTTTCATTCCTGGGTCGATAGACGCTTCCAAATCGATGCCCAGTTCCTTGGCGAGATCAGTCACCGTATCGATGAAGCTCTTGCCCATGAGGCGCTGTACAAAACTGATGGCATCACCGCCGGCCTGACACCCGAAACATTTGTAAAATTTTTCGTCTGGGTAGACGTTGAACGACGCCGATTTTTCCCCGTGAAAGGGGCATAGCCCCTTGTAGGTACGACCGGTGCGTTTGAGCTCGACCCCGTGGCGCTGCACCAACGCAATCATGTCGACGCGTTCGCGCACTTCTTGAATCTTGCCCTCGGGGATCATTTTAAAGGACGCGTGCTCTTAAGGAGCGGGAAGATTCCCCAACTGCGTTTTGACTTCGTCGCTGATCGCTTTGCCTTCGGCTTGGCCTTTAAGTCTGGGCGTGACGATCTTCATCACTGCTCCCAAATCTTTGACCGACTTGGCCCCGGCCTCAGTGATGGCCTTGGCAATTTCAGCCGTCAGCTGCTCAGCGCTCAATTGCGCAGGCAGGTACTGCTGCAAAATGACGATCTCGCTCTCTTCTTTTCCAGCGAGATCAGCTCGGTTTGCCGCTTTGTATTCTGCAGCCGCGTCACGGCGTTGTTTCACCTGAGTGGTGATCACCCCGATGATAGACGCATCGTCGAGGACCTTGGCGGCGCCTTCGACTTCTTTGTATTTGACCGCGCTCTTAATCGCTCGAATGGTGGTGAGCTTCAGCTCGTCTTTCGCGCGCATCGCGTCTTTCAAATCAGCGTCGAGGCGCTCCCTCAGCGTTGCCATGGCTCTTTATCCTTTTTTAGTTTTTCAAACGTAAAACGGAGGTTGGCATCATCAATCGCCAACCTCCGTATACTCTGACCACTTGAGGGGGAAGCGAATCAGTACGAACGTCGGTTCTTCTTCACCGCGCGCTTTTTGGCGGCGATGGCCTTCTTCTTCTTTTTGACAGAAGGCTTTTCGTAGTGCTCTCGCTTGCGGATCTCGGAAAGGATGCCGGCTTTCTCGGTGGCCTTCTTAAAACGCTTGAGGGCCCCTTCGATGGACTCGCCGTCCTTCAACTTGATGGTGGTCATATGTCACCTCCTTCCGAGACGTACTGCTGCTTGAAGGCCGACGCGTCTGGCACAGCCAGTGGGCCAAGCGCAAGCAATCATCGCTCGATGACGCGAAACACAGTGCTTCCCAGACGAACCCGGGTGCCCGCTGCCAGTCGACGTTCAGCGGTCGATCTCATCGCCACGAAGGTGCCGGCACGGGCAGAGCGATCGATGAGATCAACGCAATCACCGGCCGGGCGAAGCTCGGCATGCACCGAGGCCATTGAATCGTCGTCTCCAAAACGAACCGTGGTGCTTTCCCGCCCCAGCGTCACCACGCCTCGCAATAACCAAATTCTCGCGGGCCTCGCCCCAACCAAGAGGTGCTCAAGACGCCAACTCAATGGAGGGAAAGGGGCACCATAGATTTGCGGTGACTCAATCGGCGCCGTCTGCATCGGCCCCAGGTAACGCAGCCGTTGCAGGCCCACGGAAAACGAGTCGCCCGGTGATAGTCGGTGGGGACCGTCGATGCTCAACCAGGTGCCTGAGAGACTTCCTCCGTCGGAAACCCAGAGTTCGCCATCGCGCTGAAAAAATGAAGCGTGCCCGGTAGCAATGAAGGCATTGGCACTTTCATTGATAGCGCCTAAGCCGCGGCCGATGACGGTGGGCCTGTTGGCGAGAGTCACGCTCTTGCCCGCATTGGCTCCGGTCAGAATTTCAAGAGACCAGTTTCGCTGCGTTTTGACGCCACCCGTGCGTACCGTCGGCTTTACTTCTTCAATGTTCACTACCGGAGGCGCGATCTCAACCGGAGCCATCAGCACCGTGGGTTGAGACCTCTCAATCACTGAATTGAGAGAGCTGGGGGTTGAAATGAAGGGGAGGTCGGCCCCGAGCGCTGGAGGAAGGGTCTCTTCATCAGGCTTTTTGGGTGGGGCGACGTAGGTGGTGCCCGGCGCTGTAGTGTGCCCAATCGGGGTACGCGTCATCGGAGCCGGCTGGGAACTGGGCTCTTCTCGCTCAGGCCCGGGGCTGGTCTTTTCTTGCCCCCGCTGCGGAACGGCTGGCAGATTTCCAGGGCCAGTCGAGGTGCTGGCAGACTTCATCGCCTGCCGCGCGCGTTCATGGTTGGGGTTGAGACGCAGGGCTTGCGCCAGCAGTTCTTCTGCACCAGCGCGATCGCCTTGCACCATCAACCAGATGGCTGCTTCGACCATTCGATCGATAGAATGCGGGCCCGTCACAGCCTCGCGCATAGCACATAAGCGGGGCAGACATGGAGGCTCAACTGCTCTAGGCCTTTTTCATGGCCACTCGAAAGGCCGCCGCCCAGAGATTGGCTTCCTTTTTGGTGAGCCTCCCGCGCACCAACGGGGCCAAAAGTTCATCGACCACCTGGTGTCCCTGACCGACCGGGCGAAGAAACCCGGTCGCTTTGAGCCCTGAGTCCAACGCGTTCTTCAATTCTCGCACCTGCGCATCGTCGGCCAAGGTCGGCCCAGGCGGGGTGACGACGCCCCGTTGCGCCATCGCCAACTCGTAGCCGTAGATCACCACCGCTTGCGCCAGGTTGAGCGATGGTTGCGTCTCAGCCGAAGGAATGAATGAAAGCGCATGACATTGCGCGATGTCTTCATTGACGAGTCCGTGGCGTTCATCTCCGAAGACCAAAGCCCAGGTGTCATCGCCCCGTTCAGCCGAGAGATGCGCCAAGTCTCTGGGCGTCATCCTCCGCTGGCCTTCCACCACGCGCATGGTGGTACCGACCACCCAAGTACAGTCCGCCACTGCCTGCGCCAAAGTGTCGACTTGGCGGACCGATTCGATCAAATCGAAGGCCTTGACGGCGAGGCGATTGAGCCCAGGCGCTTCCATCAAAAGAGGGTTCGGCGACACGACCACCCAGTCTGTGAGACCGAAGTTTTTCATCGCCCGGGCGATAGCGCCTAAATTGTCAGCGTTTCGAGGGCGTAACAAGACCAGACGCGGCGGCTTCATAGACGTTCTGCTGATACCTGCTGTTGGGCACCGAGGCTATGGTTCCCGTGCCCACACCTCGTTATTGACTTCAAGAGCCCATGCCTGAATACCCAGACCTCGAACTGTATCTCTCGGCGTTAGCGCCTCGAATTGTGGGCAAGCAGCTCGAGCGAGTTCGATTGGGAAGCCCCTTCGTCTTGCGCAGTGTTGAACCACCGCTCGCCGCCACCTTTGGTCGGTCAGTGGTGGGCCTGCGCAGACTGGGGAAACGATTGGTGTTCGAATTTGAAGGCGAGCTGTTCATCGTCATTCATTTGATGATCGCCGGGCGGTTGCAGTGGAAAGCCCCAGGAGCCAAAGGCCCAGGCCGGGCGGGCCTCGCCGCTTTCGACTTTCAAGACGGCACCCTGTTGCTGACAGAAGTGTCGACGAAAAAGCGCGCCTCGATGCATGTGGTTCAAGGCGAGGCGTCGCTCAAATTATTTGATCGAGGCGGGCTGGAAGTGATGCATGCGCATCTCGATGATTTCGCAAACCGCGTGCGCCTCGAAAATCACACCCTGAAACGCACCTTGACGGACCCACGCTTGTTCGCGGGCATCGGCAACGCCTATTCCGATGAGATTCTTCATCGAGCTCGGTTGTCACCGGTGAAACAGACCAAAACCCTCACCGGCGCAGAAATCGCTCGGCTCTTCAGAGCCACTCGAGAAATTCTGGAGCAGTGGCAGGCGCGGTTGTGCGCAGAGGTAGGCGATGGCTGGCCAGAAAAGGTGACTGCGTTTCGCCCTGAAATGGCCGTACACGGCAAGTATAAACAACCCTGCCCCGTGTGCGGTGGGCTGGTGCAACGCATCGTGCACGCCGACAACGAGACCAATTACTGCCCTACCTGTCAGACGGGAGGAAAGTTGCTTGCAGATCGCTCGCTCTCTCGGCTGCTGAAGAAAGACTGGCCTCAGACTCCCGAAGCGCTCGAGGATTATATGGCTACGCGAGGGAGCCCACAGTAGGACTGCGGACAACCAACCATGCACGTGCGGAAATGCTACCGAGGGGCGGTCGGACTGGCGCTGGTGTTGTCTTGTGTTTCTCTCTGCGCGCGCGCTGAAAAGACGCTGTGGCTCGTGCGACCGCTCTACCCAGGTCAAGAGACACTGGTCGAAAGAACTGAAAAGGCACTTGATAAGTTGATGCCTGGCCCAGCTCGTAACGACGCCATCATCGGCAAAAAAGAGTTGGCGCTGGTGCTCAAAGGCCAGTCGATGAATTCGGTGCCGTGTTTCTCGGCCGATGAACGCTGCTTAGATCCCATCGACCCCTTCATGGCAAACTTCGGCTTTGAGCGCGTGGTGCTCATTCAAGGTGGCCAAGACGAAGCAGGGTTTAAGTACCGCGTGTCAGCCTACGAGCCCAGAACAGGCAAAGTCAGCCCTG
>JAYUVR010000159.1:0-13765 GCA_043753955.1 Archangium sp.
AAAGCGGTCATCCAATACAAGACATAGTTGCGCTTCGGTCTGACTGGCTGGTCGTTAAGAGACCGTATTCTGACGAGAGGAACAGCCATGTGCGTGAGAACGCCGGGGAAACGCTAACGCCTTAATGCCGACGTACTCATCGGCGCACTCGTCGTCCGGTACATGGCGATGAAGCTGCGAGGAAGGTCTTCCAGCGCGACATCGAACTCACCATTGCCCTCGGTGCCCGTACGGCCATCTGAAGCCCGCACTTTCACCATGCGCTTGCCATCTGCTTCGTGAACACTCAGAAGCGAAAAGGCGTGATCTGACGCCAGTGCGCCTTCTTTCTTCGGCGTCGCGAAAACGACGGGAATACCGGCCTTGATTCCACTGGTAAGACTGGCCCAGAGCTCTTCAATCGAGGCCGATTCTAACTTTTGAGCCGTTGCCTCGATGCCAAGCAAATCGGTCATGACTTCTTGTGGCAACCCACCGTGCCCAAGGTTGTTGTAACTGTTCTTTCGAAATTGGGCATACGCCTTTTCAATCAACGGAAACCAAAGACTCCGCGTGGCAGCCTTGTCTCCTAGGCTGGAATGCCCATACAGAAGATACCCATCGTCATCTACGTAGAGATCTGAATCGACTCGAATCTCTACGTTATGCATCTCATTGGAAAAAATATCGCGCTTCTTAAAAGTGACTGTAAAAGTTCCATCGGCATTTTCTTTGATGATGTCTTTAAGAACAGCCGGGTTGGTCTTTGCAATTGCACTCAATGTCGCGGGGAAATAACAGTTGTCGATGAAGCCCTGAAATACTTGAGAGGCCGAAGGTTCACCTCGAAAGAGAGGCTCGGTGAATCTGAGTTTTCGATTGCTAAATTGCTCAGGGTCAAAATAGTTCGCAAACGTTGGTTCTCCGATTCTATGGAGAGCCGGTTCCGGCAGAGTGTCTGGAATTCCGGGGATACGAAGCGTTGCGCTCGTATAATAAAACCGCAACTTCGTTTCACCATTGACCATTTCAGACGACACATTGTTTTTGCCGTCGGATGCCGACACTAAAAAGATGTCCCCCGCTTTCCCTGGAAGCACCACGTTGGCGGGAAATTTGCCCTCAATATCAAGAGTGACATGCGTTCTGTCTTTGGTGCGGACGTTTTTGAGTTCAAATATCGCGCCCGGTTCTGAGATATTTGTCCCCTTGTTGCTGAATTCGACAGTGCCGTTTTTGAGGTCACGCATTCCGATTCGGTCTGTAAAGACAGGGGCGTTACGTTTATCGTTCTTGTTCGACGTTTCGAAACGGAAGGGCGCGGCTTCTACCGAACTGCCGTCAAGCAATTGAGTCCGCACTTGAACCCAATCACCTTGCTGAATTTCCGACGTGGGCAGCTCGAAATGGCCCGCTTCATCAGCGACGACTTTGGCAACAGGGCTGTCTGCCGACAGACCGTAGGCCTCCACTTGAGCGAATGGCTGAGTGGAACCGCTCACTTTCCCAATGGCCGGCTCAACGTTGAGCTCAAGTTTTCTCAGGCCGACGAGCTTCTCAAGTGTTTGACGGATTTCTGGGTCGAGCTTCGTGTGGTCTGTGACGGGGCCAATTACGGCGAGCGCTTCTTCAAGTACCTGAATGCGCTCTTGACGCCGGTTGTTCGTCTCGAGCTTCTCATCAGCAAAGTGGGCCGCCGCAGCCAAGGGCTTAACGGCGTCATGAGAAGTGAGGTGTTGCAGCATTGCTTTGAAGGCGCCCACCAGGGTTTCAGGGGCCATTGTGCCTTGACCCACGACGCTCTTTAAGGCCGCAAGTTGTGCGTACGCTTGTTCAGTCAGTTGTTGCGCAGTGACGTTGAGGTCTTGTCCTGATTTGGCTTGAGAACTGCCTTCTGGAAGCGAACTCGGCTGTTTAGTCGCATGCTGTTGAGGTGACGGCACCGCGGGCTTCTTCTTCGGGCTGAAAATCTTGCTCATTTCACCGTTGCTCCTTGAAGGCGACGACCGATGTCATTCCCTCTACCCCGAAGGTGCAAAGAATCAACAGACGAGTGTCGTGTGGTGAGCGAGCTCATCGGGGTGTAGAACAGCTGCAGTTGCCCACCCCCACCAAAGGACCTGCCGTGAGCTCAGAAAAGCCGACCATCACTGAAGAATTCAAGAATGACCTGAAGGCATTCCAGCTTGAGTTTCGGACTATTCGAGACGAGGTCAAACTCAAGCTCCACCTCGCGGGCATGGACCTCAAGAAAGAATGGGAAACGCTCGAACCTCAGTTCGACCGAGCGCTCAATAGCGCCGCAGCAGTATCGAGCGAGGTGATGGAAGATTTGAAAAAGCGATTGGCCGAATTCAAGCAGCGCCTGGGAAAACACTGACAGTTCCAGCGAAAGTCGGCCAAGGGCGCTTGACTTGACTGTGTCAGTTCCTTCAGTGCCGACCGCGCAAGCGATGTGACACCTTGGCGGCTTTGGTTACAGCCTTTGTCGCCAAACTCTTTCGATGCCGGTGTACAACGTCGTCTTCAATGCGCCGCTTCTGGAGACCCTGATGTTGCGCTTGCCGAACGTATCGGCTTCCGCTTTGCCGCCGTCTCGAGCGAAGGTGCTTTTAGCCAAGCCAGCCCTCATCACTGCGGTGAGAGGCCGCGTCTCGACGGAAGATCTCGATCGCCTCAGCTATGCACGTGACATGTGGCCGTTGGCGATGTTGTGGGTGCGCCAAGGGCGTATTCCCGCTCCGCCAGATGCGGTGGTGTGGCCCGGTTCTCATGAGGAAGTGAGCGAAGTCATTGCGCTGGCCCGCACGCAGAAGTTCGCGGTGATTCCATATGGAGCCGGCTCTGGTGTCTGCGGCGGAACGTGGGCCGTCAACGGAGGCGTCACCCTCGACCTCAAACGCTTCGACGCCATCGGCGAAATCGATGTCGCTCAGCGAAGCGTCAGCGTCGGAGCCGGAGTGATGGGCGAGACGCTCGAACGTCGTCTTAACGCACGCGGTTGGACCTTGGGCCATTTCCCTTCTTCCATTTCGACTTCAACCGTGGGCGGTTGGTTGGCCACTCGGAGTGCGGGGCAATTTTCGAGCAAGTACGGAAAAATCGAAGACATGGTGTTGAGTGTCCAAGCGGTGTTGGGCACGGGTGCCTTTCTCGAAACGGCTTTGCGGCCTCAGCGCGGGCCAGATGTTCGGGGTTTGTTGCTTGGCTCAGAAGGTACCTTGTGCGCATTTACGCGCGCCACGTTGCGCGTCTTTCCGCTGCCCACGGGTCGAAGTTTTCGCGCTTTTGATTTCCCTTCACTCAGCCAAGGGCTTGAAGCCATCCGCCTTCTTTTCCGCGAAGGGCTAAGACCTGCAGTGGTGCGTTTGTACGACCCACTCGACACCGCACTTGTTGGCAAAGGGCATCAAGAAAAGTCGAGTCGCACGCCTCCATCGTCGCGCAATCTGCTGCAGACGACGATGCTCCCGATGCTTCTACGCCAAGTGACGCGTCACACTTTGGGTCGACCCCAAATGCTCAATCAATTGCACCGCGCTTTTTCACACAGTCGGCTCATTCTTATGTTCGAAGGCGAGCCCGGGCGAGTCAAAGCAGAAGCTCAGGCTGCGGCTGCATCTTGCAAACAATGGGGCGCGAAAGATCTCGGTGAAGGGCCGGGTCGTGACTGGTTTAAGAAGCGTTACGACGTTTCATTTCGCATGTCTCGGTTGATTGAGTCAGGCACTTTTGCCGACACCATGGAAATTGCGGCGCCTTGGGAATGTATTCAAAACGTCTATGATCGAGTGCGTGAAGTCGCCGCTCCTTTGGCGTTTGTCATGTGTCATTTCAGTCATGCGTACGCAGAGGGGTGCTCGTTGTATTTTTCCTTTGTCGGCTCTGCTCAATCTGAGCAGGTCATGGAACATCGGTATGAGCAGTTGTGGCGCGCAGTGCTCGCAGCAGCAGTGAGTGCCGGTGGCAACGTCAGTCATCATCACGGAATAGGTTTGCTCAAAGCGCAGGCGTTGCAAGACAGTCTTGGCGAAGGAAGGCATGCACTGCGAGCGGTCAAGCGTGCTTTTGACCCTGACGGGGTGATGAACCCGGGAAAACTCGGTCTATGACTTCATCGAAGGAACGGTCGCTGGGCTCGTGGGCCCGTCGTGTTGAAGGTGTGTTCATCGCCGAACCGCAAAATGAGCAGGAATTGATTGAAGTGATAAACGTGCTCGCAGATCGCCAACTGGCTCTTCATCGAGACATCGTCTTGTCTCGAGCTCGATTGACAACAATTGAGGCGGTCGCGCCACGTTCCATGACTGTCAAGGTTGAGGCTGGAGTGGTGCTCAATGACCTCGAAACGAACCTTGTTGCTCAGGGCTTCACCTTGGGGTCGCTTTCTCCTGAAGCGATGAAACTGCGCGTGGGCGAATTCCTCGAAGGCCCCTATGGTGGCTTGCGCGCAATTGCAGGAGGGCGACTTGAACCCCTATGTACTTCTTTGACCGCCATCACCGCAGAGGGGCGGAAGTTCGAAACACCGCTTGCCCCGCGCAGCGCGGCAGGCCCCGATTTGAATGCATTGATTTTAGGTGCGGGCGGAAGGCTGGCATTGGTCACGCGCGCGGTGCTGCGATGTCGCCCCTTGCCCGAGCTGAGTCATACGGCCAGCTTCACATTCTCGTCATCGTCTGCGTGCATCGAAGCGTTGCAGCGTTCCTTGGCAGAAGGCTTTCTTCCGGGTCGAGTGACGCTGACCGTTCAACAGAATCGTATCTCAGCGACGGTGTACTGGGCAGGAAGCCAGGGCAGCGTACAGCGCGATTGCGCTTTGCTTGACGAATGTGTTTTCGAAACGGGGGTCAAGACTGCAATTGAATACATACCTGAAACCGGTCCGGTTGGAGCCGAAACAGAATGCAGTTGGGATGAAGTGAGAGCCGCAGTTAATCGAGGCGAGACCCTCGAATTATTCCGACTTTCATTGAGCACAGTCGTGGCATGCGGTGCGCTTCAAGGGCTTGCGCTTCACATTCCGCCGCCTTGGCCGCCCGAAGCAATGCCTCTTTTGTCACTTGATTCACGACGAGTCTTCGGAGGCATGCCGTGAGCGCGGTCGACCGTCATCAACAGGCATACACCTACTGTGCGTACTGCCCCAAGATGTGCCGCTTCTCTTGCCCCGTCTCAGAGGCCACCCACACTGAGACACTCTCGGCATGGGGCAAAATGACGGCGGCGCATTTGGTCGTCACCGGTAAGCGAGCTGCCGACGAGAGCACTTCCAAAGCAGTACATGCATGCACAGGCTGCGGGCGATGTACTTCTTTTTGCAAACACGAGAATACTGTCGCCTCGGCGTTGTTCGCCGCTCGTGAAGCGAGCATCAAAAGTGGGCAACAACCCCAAGGAGCCGCATCTACTCTGGCGACGTTTGCGCAGGCGCAAAACCCATTCGGAGTTGAATTGGCGGCTTTGGTGGCCTCATGGCGCAACGATACGCCAGTGCGCTACCCACTCTTCCCTGGCTGCAGTTCCCTCGTAAAGCGACCTCAACTCATCGAAGACACGCTCGTCGTGGCCAAGGCTTTTGGCGCACCCATGGGTGTTTCGAAAGTCGCCTCGCGGTGTTGTGGCTACCCTTTGTACGCGGCAGGCGCCCACGATGCCTTTCGTGCCCATGCCAATGCAAATGCAGAATCGATGGCTCTGGTCCCCGAGCTCGCCGTGCTCGACCCAGGTTGTGCCTATACCTTGAGCGTGGTGTACCCCGAATTCGGTGTGCGTCTCAAAACACGCATACGCACGGTGGTCGATGTATTGGCAGACAATGTGAATCACGCACCTTCAAAACCACCCATTTTAGAGACAGTCGGCTACCACGATGCATGTCATTTGGGCCGCGGGTTAGGGCAATTTGACCAACCTCGAAAACTGTTGGCGCGAGCGGTGACCCACGTACAAGAAGCCGATTCCATTCGCGCAGAAGCAGGGTGTTCAGGAGGAGGCGGGTTGCTGCCTCGCACCATGCCAGAGACCGCCGTGGAAATTGCACGCAGACAAGCGGCGCAGATGGCTTTGCAGACTGAAGTCAGTGTAGTGACCGCGTGCCCCACCTCTAAACGCATGTTCGAGCGGGCAGGGAAGTCTGCCTTTGATTTGATGGCGTTGCTTCGACGATGGGTTGAAGCTGAAGTCATTCCCACAGAGATACAATCATGAAGACCTTTTTCGTCGTCAACCCGAAGAGTGCCAATGGTGCCACTGCTCGCCGCTGGGGTGAGTTGCGGGCCGCCATTGCGCGCACGATGACTGACTTCGCGGTTGAATTTACCCGGGCTCCGATGGATGCGGTGAACATTACTCGGAGCGCTTTGAAAAATGGCTACCAATGTGTCGTGGCCGTGGGCGGAGATGGCACCATCAACGAAGTGGTGAATGGTTTTTTTGAAAGCGAGAAGGTGCTCAATCCCGATGCCGCTTTGGGCGTCATCCCGCAGGGTACTGGTGGGGACTTTCGAAAAACGTTTGGTTGGAGTCTAGATTCCGACGAAGCCATCAAGCGATTAAGAGTTGCAAAGACAAGGCCGCTTGATCTCGGGCAACTTGAATTTCAAGGCCATGACGGCAAAACATACACGCGCTACTTTGCCAACATTTGTAGTTTTGGTGTTTCGGGCTTGGTTGACGAAGAGGTCAATAAGACGACCAAGGTGTTGGGTGGCAAAGTGTCTTTCATGTTGGGTTCACTCAAGGCGCTGAGCAAATACAGAGATCAACGTGTGCGCTTGGTCTTTGATGAACACCCCAGCGAAGAGCTGTCGGTGACGACATTGTCGGTCGCCAATGGCAAATTCTTCGGAGGGGGAATGAAAGTCGCGCCTGATGCTGACGTGGGCGACGGCATTTTCGACATCACCATTTGGTCTGGCTATGGGCTTTCTGATTTCGTGTTGCGCAGCCAAGGCGTGTATTCCGGCGAGCACGTGAACTGGAAAGGTACGCGTGTGCTTCGCGCGAAGCGGGTGAGAGCCGAGAGCGATGAGAAGGTGCTCATCGACTGCGATGGCGAACAGCCAGGCGTGTTGCCCTGCACCATCACCATTCTTCCGGGGGCCATTCATCTCAAGGGGTGAGCTGGGCTCCTCAATGCGTGCAGGGAATAGTTTGTAAAAACGGCCAGGGCTGAGTATTCATTCCGCAATTCAAGGTGGGTGACCCGGGGGGGCCAGAGCATGACTGATCGTCAAAGACGGTCGATGCGGTTTGCTGGGACAGCGGTGCTGTTGTCTGGCTTGCAAACGCAAGCGGCAAAGCGCGACCTCTTCATCTCTTTTACGCCGATATTCAAGACATTAAATGTCTGTGCAATGTCGGCCAGTTTCGCAATTTAACTCTCATGACTGGTGCCTTTATGAAGACATGGCGTGTTGTGCTCTCGGTGCTTGCCGGTGTGCTGCTTCTCAATTGCCACGGGGAAATTGACCCTAAAGTCTATACATTCACGTATGACGGCAATGGGAACACGGGGGGCGCGGCTCCCGTCGATATCAATATGGAATACGGGGCCGGAGCTCCGGTGACGATACTTGGAAACACCGGCAGCCTGGTCAAGACTGGCTATTCATTTGAAGGTTGGAATACGACCGCAGATGGCAGTGGTGTTGATTATGCGACGGGCGCAACGCTGGTTATGCCAGCAAATGCAGTCATTCTGTATGCTCGATGGAAGGTCGCAGCCGGCGTCACGCATACCCTCACCTATGATGGGAATGCGAATACGGGCGGCGCAGTGCCCATCGACGCGAACTCACCCTATGCGGCGGGGGCGAGCGTAACGGTGCTCGGCAATACCGGGAATTTAGTCAAAGCAGGTTTTGCTTTTGAAGGTTGGAATGACGCCGCAGATGGGAGCGGCACCAGTTACGCGCCCGCTCAGATGCTGACCATGCCGTCGAATGCGCTCATTTTGTATGCGCAGTGGGCACTGACCACCTATGCGGTGACGTATGACGGCAATGGCAATACCGATGGGGCGGCGCCGGTGGACAGCAATTCGCCATACGTCCCAGGGGTAACGGTAACGGTGCTGGGTAACACCGGCAGTCTCGTCAAAGCGGGCTATGCATTTACGGGTTGGAATACCGCCGCCAACGGCAGTGGGACAGCCTATGCAGAAGCGGCGACGCTGACGATGCCAGCAAGCGCAGTCACGCTTTATGCACAATGGGCGTTGGTGACGTACGCGCTGACATATGACGGCAACGGCAATACAAGTGGAACGGTGCCGGTTGACAGCAGTTCGCCCTACGCACCCGCGGCGATAGTGACAGTGCTCGGTAACACCGGAAGTCTCGTTAAAGCAGGCTACGTGTTTGTGGGTTGGAACACAGCCGCAGATGGGACCGGAACCAGTTACGCACCGGCCGCTGCCCTGACGATGCCTGCGAACGCGGTCATTCTGTATGCACAGTGGACGTTGTTGACCTATGGGGTGACGTATGTCGGCAATGGCAATACAAGTGGCGCAGTGCCAATCGATGCCAGTTCGCCGTATGTCCCAGGCGCGACGGTGACCATTCTCGGCAACACTGGAAGCCTGGTCAAAGCGGGTTCTTCATTTTCGGGTTGGAATACGGCTGCCAACGGGAGTGGGACTAGCTACGCGCCCGCCGACACGTTGACGATGCCGTCAAATGCGGTCACTCTCTTTGCGCAGTGGACAGTTATTACCTACGCAGTGACGTACGACGGCAATGGCAATACAGCCGGTGCGGTGCCGAGCGATAGCAACTCGCCGTATGCTGAAGGGTCGACGGTGACGGTGCTCGACAACACGGGCGCTCTGGTTAAAGGAAGCGACCCTTTTTCAGGCTGGAATACGGCTGCAGATGGCAGTGGTACCAGTTACCTGCCTGCTTCAACGTTTGTCATGTCTTCGGCAGCGGTGACGCTCTATGCGCAGTATCTGACAAATCAGACCGTCAGTTTTGATGCCAATGGAGGCATCGGGGTCATGACGCCGCAAGGAGTGGCGAATGGCATGTCGATAAACTTGCCATTCAATGTTTTTACAAAGGCCTCGTATGTCTTTGCCGGCTGGGCTACCAGCCCGACTGGAGCCATCGCTTACAATGACGGGCAACCGCTGGTCATGGGAAGCGCCAGTATCACGTTGTATGCGGTATGGGCGCTCAGCAGTTCTCTTGTCTTGAATTACAATTTCGACGGACAAAATGCGAATGATTCATCAGCCGCTGGGAACAATGGCGATGCCATTGACGTCGCCTATGTGGCTGATGGGGCTGGAGGGTATTCAGCATCGCTCAATGGAAGTTCAAGCTTCATTGATTTGCCGAGCAATATCATCAGAAGCACTCCGAGCTTTACCGTGATGCTTCGATTCAAAGCCACCGCGTCCCAGAATGGCATTTTGTTTGGCTATCAAAATGGTGCAGTTGGTTCGACCCCCAGCCAATATCTGCCAGTTATTTCAGTCAGAGCCGACGGCAAGCTCCGCGGGGAATTGTGGGTCGGGTCCGAACTTGAAGTCATTTCTGTTGGTGCCGTGAATGATGAGCAATGGCACACAGTGTATCTTTCTGTGGCCACAGGCGCGATTACGTTTTATCTCGATGGCGTCAACATTGTCTCGAGCCCAAGCACAATTCAGCATCTGGGTATGACGGTCAATCAAGTTGGAACGGGTAGAGCGACGGGAAGAACGCTGATGCCGAATGTCGATGGTGCCTTGAATAATTGGTTCTTTTTCAATGGGCTCATTGACGATGTATATGTGTATAGCCCGTCTCTTTAGTCAGTTGGTGCCTCACCGGTAACCACGTCTCTTAAACACCCTCAATCGTATTGGTTTCATGGTTTGGAAATGACCAGACGCTGCGGGGGCGAAGTTTTCGCGGCTCGAGCATGGAATAAAGAAGGCTGATTTGCCCCTGCGCATTGAGCACAACGCCGGCAATTGCGTGAGGTGCGTAAGCGGTCTCGGAAGGATCAAAGGTCGTGTCGAGGGCCCAAAGTCCGTTGTATTGACGAAGCTCAGCCGTCAGCGGCATGCCTCTCATTTCCAACAATCGAGTAAAAAATACCACCGCTCGTTCTGCGCCGTGAATGGGCACCATGGCGGCTCGGAAGGTCCCACCGCCATCGGTCAGAACTTTTACCTCGGGCGCCAAAAGCCCTTGCGCTGCGGCGATGTCGCCCGTGGCAAGAGCACTAAAAAAGCCTTCTAGCGCTTGGCGATTTTGCTGTTGAGTGTGCTCGTTTATCTTCACGCGAGCACTGTCGTAGCCGACCAATGCGGCTCGGCCTCGGTGCTGCAATTGGCGCACATTGGCTTCGCTGGTCTGAAGATGAAGCGCCACTTCACGAGCAGGTAAATCAAATACATCAGACAAAATGATGGCCGCGCGTTGTCGGGGCGAAAGGGCTTCCAAGGCCAGAAGAAAGGCAATGCTGGCGCTTTCAAGCACATCGTAACGGGCACTGGCCACTGCTTCGAATTGGAGCGCCTCATTAGGCACAGGGGAAGGTAACCAAGGCCCCTTGTACTGGTGACTGCGGCGTTGCCTGAGCCTATCGATACACAGTCTGGTGGCTGTGCTGAAGAGCCAAGGCTTGAGTGACTCTTCTTCGCTCACCCGGGGCTTGGCTTCCAATACGCGCACAAAGGTTTCTTGAACCAATTCGTCAGCATCAGCCGCCACACCGGTCATGCGGTAACACAGGCCCCACAATGAATGAGCCCAATCATGATGAGCAGCTTCGACGCTTGTGTTCATTTAGAGAATGCTTTCAACCACTCCATCGAAAAGAAACTGATTCGTTGCAACCGTGGAAACGAGTTTGAGTGGTGAAGCAAGTCGAGTCACGTATTCCCGAGGTACATCTTCCATCACCTTCAGGTGAGGAAAAAAGCGCTGCTCTTCGCAGACTGTTTCCCAGCCTGGCTGCACCGTGCTCAAAAAATCGCTGAGCTTCTTTTTCAGAATTGAACTCTCGGTCTTGTCATCGGCGCCTAGATACCAGGCGACGTGAATTTTGATGTTGCGGGTTTCTTGAGGGGCAGAGTGTACCGAAAAGTACACTGGCTCATCCATCCCCAACACGATGCGCCGTTCAGGCTGCGGAAGCCCTGAGAGCACCACATCGAGACATGCAGCACGCACAGGGACACTCGATGACGCTCGTTGCGTTAAGCCTTCTTCGCCAGTGAGTTTCGCCGCCGTCGCGAGTGGTACTGCCAGGGCCACCTGACTGCCTCGAACTGTTTCTCCACTTTCAAGTCTCACCACGCCTTGCGTACTGACTTCAATTGCGCGCGAGTTGCGCTGTATCGAAACCTTTGTATTGAGTTGGTCGACCAATGACTGCCAACCTCCGTCGAGGTAGCGCACTCCGCGTGCATGAGGGCTCACCACTCGATTCATTTGTCGCCAAGCCAGTGAAGTGGGAAGCACTTCTGGTGCATTGGTGTAGGTAGAGACTCTCAAAATCGTGGCGACGAAGGCACGAACCCGGGGTGAATGCAGCGTTGCAAGCCATTGCGACACAGGCCCTTTCGGAGCGCCTTTGCTGAGTCGTCGCAACACCAGCGCCAATTCGAACCGTTCACGCCAGGTGAGCCACGAAGCTTGCAAGAGTGCCTTCGCTGAGCTCGGCATGGGAATGAGCGCACCTTCCCACTGCAGCCAGCTTCCTGAGCCAGGCTCGAAGCCAGCGAGCGTCACGCCGACCTCTGTCAATACCCGCTCTGCGATGCCTCCTAGGTACAACGCGTGAGGCCCCAGGTTCATGGGCATTCCACCTAAGGCGGGGCTTTTGCCGAAGCCACCAGCCTCAGCGGTTTGTTCCAGTACGAGAGTAGAACGCCCGTGTTTCTGTGCATGTGCCGCCGCAAGGAGCCCGCCCAAGCCACCGCCAATCACCAATAAATCAACCGTTTTTAGCTTTGTCATGCCCCCTACACGTTTGAGGAACCGGTTTTGTGACAGTCGATTGTCCGCGCCTTTGGCGGCTTGCTCATTTCAGTCTGATGTTGCTGAGTAAATACATCGGTAGATCGAGTTCGACCGACAAGCTGCTATGCGCGGATGCATGAGACTGTTGTCGCTTTGCTTGCTCATTCCGGCGTGTGCCCAAGTTCCTGTGTCTGCTGACCGCCTTTCAGCGTGTAAAGAACGGCGGCAGGAACTCGTCGACTATATGCGCGATCGTAATACGTCGTGCCACACCGATACAGACTGTAAGTCATTGCCTCCCGAAATCATCGGGAAGTGTGGCTTTTTTCAAGGTCCATCTCAGCCTCTGCTCGAGTCTCTCAAAGAGAGTGCGACCGACGCTTGCCGGTCCGTGCCGCAGATGCTCCCCGATTGTCCTCAAATGGTGCCGGCATGTCGCGCTGGCCGCTGCGAGGGTGCGCCCTTTAATGCCAGTGCGTGTTTGGAAGCGACGATTCCTCTTCAAGAGGCACTCAAAGGGGCGAACGCGACGTGCGCAACGGACGCCGAGTGTGTTGGCTGGATGACTGGGCCGACGCTCTACGCAGTGCACCGCGATGCGTTGGCTGCGATGGAGCCTCTAACGCAACGCTATATCTCCGCATGCGGTTTCAGCGGTGCCCGTTCACGCGAGGCAACTTGCGTGTCTTCGCGGTGTTCGCCGGCGGGGAACCCAGAGTTGATTCCACCTCAGCTTGACTTGCGGTGCGTGGTGAAAGCCATGAGCCCATTCGTCCCCATGTACAAGGGTAATGTCGCCATACGAGCAACGTTTTTCGACGATGGGCAAGTGAACTATTTCTCTGTCATTGAAGGCCCTGACCCGGTCTCCCCTCAAATGTTAGAGCGCTTGGCTCAATGTCGAGGAAAGCCGGCAATGTTAAACGGTAAACCAAAGACCGTTACTTACATATTCAATTTCAATTTTGTCCCGAAGGAAGAATAGGTTTCGTATTGTTTGTGAGTGATTGATTGCGTGTCGACACAGGTGACCTTTTTTCTCATTTCGACCGGTCAAACCAAACTGAAGAGGCCTATTCCGATCCGAGTGGCGTAGCAAACCGGATTGAGGGACCGAGAATAAGGAAGAGGAAGAGAATAGAAGCCGTACCAACTACAAGCCAGGGAACAGACCGTTCAATCGTTACTGCTGCCTCGGGAGTTCCCTCTGGCGGGCCTTTCAGCCGCGTTGGCAATAACGCAAGAAAGGCCGTTCCACCGAATGTCGCAAGTGCGCTTGTTATCGCAAAAACACGGCCCTGGGGATTGAGTAAGCCTGCCAGGGTAAAGCAAATGCCACCGATCAAATAAGGTCCCCAACAGAGCCAGCGTGACCGATATACCCGCTCCTCCTTGCCGCGACCTAGAAATGTCTCAATGCTATTCAGACCAAACCGCAGGGTCGTTTTGGAAGCCCAAAAACCTACCCCTATCAATCCGACTCGGATGGGCATTTGATACTCAAGCCCACGCGATCCGTATCGGCCGCTATGGGGCAGTCTGTTGACCCACGCGATCCGTATCGGCCGCTATGGGGCAGTCTGTTGAGGCGCAGTCTGATGCAGCAAATTTCGTAGGGCAGCGCCACCGACGAATTCAATTCTGACTTTTGTTTTTTCTTCGGCGGCATTCCAGTCGAGATGCTCCTCAAAAGTATTTCGGCGATGTTGGCGAGCGCCGGTATCTTCGGCAAGGTGGAGGTCGACGAGGCGCAAGCGCAAACTCGGGTCGCTGACTTCAATGATGACTCTCACTCGAGCGCATGCAGCCTCAAACGCTTT
>JAYUVR010000160.1:0-3253 GCA_043753955.1 Archangium sp.
CCCGGACCTTCTTCGGTGACGGCGTAGCGTGCGTTTGCTTTGAGAGCGCTGTCGCCGCGAATCGAAACGCCGACATTGGGGCTAAACCCGGGCACCGGGCGAGCCAAATTCATCTGAGGCGCAGGCTCAAAAGTAGCACCGAAGAGTTTGCGCCACCCTTCTACCAACGAGAGTGACTTTTCTTCACGTTCTCGCTCTCCTCGGAGCTCCGCTTTGGTCAGCCCCGCTCCTTCAGTGCTGAAGGTCATCTTCATCGTGGAGCGATCGAGATGAATCTCGCGCAGCGGGGCGTCGAGAACGGGGCTGGCTTCACCCAGCGCGGGGGAAGGAACGACGGGCTCAGCCAGGGCTGCAATGCCCGCATCGAGGTCGGCCGCTTGCGCATCGAGCTCCGCGACCAATGCTGCGGCTTCGGCGTCAGCCTGCGGCTTCCACACGAAATGGGTCCACACCAAGGTGAGCCCAAAGGACAGCGCGATGGCGAGAATGAGGCGCTTTTGTTGATCCATGACCTTAAACGTCTCTGTCTCTCTCTTCTCTAAACAGAAGAGGGTCGGGGTGAGCGGCCGCGTTCGCGCGCAACAGCAGGCAAGGCGCTTGAGTCAGCCGAGCAAATATCTGCGGCTCGTTCTGAGCCAACACCTCTTCTGCACTCGAGCCGTCGCGCGGTGGAATGGGGTCGAACCCGCCCGCATGAAAAGGGTGACACCGCGTCAGACGGCGCACGGCCAGCCAGGAGCCCGCAAAGGGCCCATGTACTGCAATCGCTCCCATCGCATACACACTGCACGACGGGTGAAAGCGACACAGGGGAGGAAGCAGAGGAGAAATGGCCCACTTGTAAAAACGCAACGGCAACAACAACAACTGCACTACCAGCGCGCGCATCATGAGGTTCGAAACTTCTTTTCTAATTCACGCTCGATGCGCTCGTACGCTCGCACCAGACGAGCCCAATCGGCCAAGGCTGCACTGCTTCTGGCGATGAAGACCATATCGAGGCCTCGAGGCAACCCTGACTTACGCACGCGAAAAAGCTCTCGAAGAGAACGGCGAATGCGATTGCGCACCACCGACGGGCCCACTTTGGTGGACACCGTGAGCCCTAAACGCGTTCGCCCATCAGGGCTTGCATTCGGCAACACCAAACACAACAGGCAATCGGCCGTCACCTTGTGGCCCTTTTCCTGAACGCGCAGAAATTCGCTGCGACGCCGCAGGCGCACCTCCTTGGGGAAGGTGAAGCGCACCTGCGCTGTGGCGGTCACGACTTACTTCTCGTACGCCCTTACGACGAGGCGCTTACGGCCCTTCGCACGGCGCTTCTTCAGCACGCCCTGCCCTGCCTTCGTGCTGTTGCGCTTGCGGAACCCATGCGCACGGTTTCGCTTCACCTTAGACGGCTGATACGTCGGAACTCGCTTGGCCACGAGGTGGCTCCTTCTTGCTTGAGGACGACTGCGTTGATTCTTTTTTCTAAGAAACTCCTCAGCGGTCGCTGAGGGGTAGAGGGGTGGGCCCTTATTCCCCTGAGTCGCGAGTCGTCAAGATCTGAACCGCTCCTTCTCAAAATGAAACGGTCAGTCCATGTTGGGAGCCCTTCCACAGAGCCTGTGGAGAACACTGTGGGAACTGTGGAAAACCGCCATATCGCCCCTGTGGAAAGTGTGGGAAAACAAAACGCTTTCTTGGCCACCGAAGCTTTTGCATCACCCGTACACTCAGCAAAATGACCAAGCCGAACGTTCACTTTCGAGCAAAGATTGCGCTCCCCTCTTCCACACCCTGTATGTTGTTGTGTAATATATTGATATAATTAGACTTTTTAGAATAACTTGATCAGTAAAATAGGCCATGTGTATGAGGCTGACCTTCCGCTGCGCGCCCGGTTTTAAGAAACGCAAAACCCCTTCCATTCTGGTGTCGTCGACATGCACGATTCGACGGTAAATGCCCGTAACATTTGGCAAAATGCGCTTGAGCAGTTGCGCAATGATGGGCAGCCTTACGTGGTCTCTCAGCTGCTGCAGCTGCACCCTTTGCGCTATGCCGAGGGCTCGTTGACCTTAGGGGTGGAAGATCTCTTCTTCCGCGACTGGGTAGACGACCATTATTCAGAACTTATGGGTGCGGCTTTAGCCCGGGTCAACGGCACGGCGGTCAAAGTGCTGTGGGAAAAGGTAGACAAGGGTGAAGTGACAACGGCTTTGCCGACCGCACCCCCAGTCTCACATTTGAGACGGCCGGCGCGGCTCAATGAGCGCTTTACTTTCGAAACCTACGTTGTTTCTGACTCAAACCAGTTACCCGCAGCGGCGGCTTATGCCGTGTCAGAATCGCCCGGTCGCGCCTACAACCCTCTCTTCATTTACGGGGGCACGGGCCTTGGCAAAACACACCTGTTGCACGCCATCGGCAATCGCATCATGTCGCGCAATGCGGCGGCGCGAGTGCTGTATTTGTCGAGCGAAGAATTCACCAACCAATTCATCGAGTCGGTGCGCGATCAACGAATGACCGAATTTCGTCGGCGCTTTCGCGAAGAATGCGACGTGCTGCTCATCGACGACATCCAATTCTTGGGGAAGAAACAAGAGACTCAGAACGAGTTTTTCTACACCTTCAACGCGCTCCATCAGATGTCGAAGGCCGTAGTGATGACCTCTGACACGGTGCCCTCTGAGATTCCCGGGCTGGAAGACAGGCTTCGCTCTCGCTTCGCGATGGGCCTCATCACCGATGTGCACGAGCCGAACTTCGAAGCCCGCGTCGCCATCTTAAAAAAGAAGGCCGCTGCTGATGGGGTTACCCTCACTGATAAAGTGACGCACTTCATCGCTCGGCACGTGGCGAAAAACGTTCGAGAACTTGAAGGCGCACTCATCAAGGTGACTGCAGTGCACGCGCTGACGGGGCAACTGTTGACCGAAGAATTATGCGCCCAAGTGTTGGCCGACCTGATTCCCGCGCAGAAGGCCCTCGACCCTGAATCGATTCAGCGCGAAGTGGCCCGCTACTACAAAGTGGCGGTGGAAGATTTGCGGCAGGATCGGCGGATGAAGGCTTTGGCGCACGCGCGGCAGGTCGCAATGTACCTTGCCCGCAAACTGACCAAGTGCTCCTTCCCGGAAATTGCCCAGCGCTTCAACAAGGACCACTCGACCATCATCTCCGCGGTGAAAAAGGTGGAGAAGCAGCGCGAAGCCGAACCGGCGGTCCGCAAAGAACTGGAAGAGTTGGAAGCCAAGCTCGG
>JAYUVR010000161.1:0-11100 GCA_043753955.1 Archangium sp.
TGTCCCCCCTGCTCTTTACGGTCGCAGTCTTGGCCTGATGTACGGGGTCGCGTACTTGGGCTTTGGGGTGCCTCTCTTGTTGGCCAAGGCATCCGTCGCAGGGCCGGTGATACGCCCGGTGCTCGGGTTGGCGGTCTGCGCGTTGGTCAGCGGGCTGTTCGCTGCTCGGTTGAAGTTGAGCGGGGAAGCGGAACCTGGCCCGAGGGTTTCAAGCGCAGGCCCTCAATGACTTCCAGTGGCCCACCACACGATGCCTCATGGCAGGCCTGACAGGCATCAAGCGCGGCTTCATAATTGCCCGGTGAGGGCCCGCCATATCGAAACGGAGCGCGAAGGCGTCGAAGGTGCGGGTGCGAGCTGCGCGGTCACCCGCTCAAACCGTTTGAACCTGCCAAACGCGTGCAGCTCGAGGCGCCCCAGAATTCCCTGAAGGCCCGTGCTCAGGGTACGAGCGCTCGCGCCAGTCAATCTGAAAATGAATGTCGCTCAAATGCACCAGGCGCATACGCGCACCCGGTGCGACCATTTCACAAACCGGGGAGCTCGATTGGCTCGCGGTGTCCGGGGGAGAGAAATCTTAAGTGCGCGCTCGCCCCTCGAAAGCGAGGCTCCAAAGCCTCCTGGCCCTCGCTGAAGTGCGACCACCCTTCAAAATGAATCGGAATCACCTGTCGAGGTTGAAGTAAACCAGCCATCTTCCGCGCCTCAGCGGCGTTCATCGAAAACTGGAGTCCCCAAAAACGCGCCGCGCCAACGTGCGCCAGAATGGTGCCGGGTCTCTTAAGCTTCGATGCCACCTTGGCACCGTGGTGGTGATCGTGCTCCCTAGGGTATTGGATTCAGCTCTCAGCATGCTGCTCGATGTTCTCCACGCAGCCAACCGAGTGCGCCTTTCGCAGGCGCGCAAGGCCATTTTTACAGTCACCACATGGGGGACCGAGGGCACGATCATCTCGACCGGCTTGGGTCAATCTTTCCGCACACAGGGGCCGTTGTCGCGCATGCGGGCAAAGCCTGACATTGTGATTGTCCCTGGCCAAAACCAGATTGATGGCGTCGCACTGGCCACCGAATTGCGGGCTGAGCCGGCCCTTCGCCTTGGCCGATGGTTGAAAGCCGCCTTTACGAATGGCGCCTACCTTTGTGCAAGTTGCAGCGGTGTCTTTCACGTGGCAGCCACGAAGTTACTCGATGGCCATACCGCTACCACAACGTGGTTTTTCGCACCTCAATTTCGCGCTCAATTCCCTCACGTCTTGCTCGATGAACACAGCTCGCTCATTTGTGAGGGTCGACTTTGGACGGCTGGCGCCGCGCTGTCTATCGCCGATCTCAGTCTTGCCTTGGTGCGAAAGTTCGGGAGCCAAGAAACGGCCCAAGACGTGACGCGGCACCTGATTCTCGACACGCACCCAAGCCAGGCGCGGTACATGACGGCCAACCACTGGGCGACAGTTGATCCGACGGTGGATCGTGCAAAATCGTGGATAGGAGAAAATTTGAGACGCGCATTTTCAGTTGGCGAAGTTGCTGCATCGGTCGGCCTCAGTACAAGGACACTCGCTCGACGAATCAGCGCCGCCACTCAGCTGTCACCGATCGGTTTTGTACAACGAATTCGCGCGGAGCAGGCGCTGCATTTGCTCGAGACGACAAAGCACAACGTCGACGAGATCGCAGCACTGGTTGGGTACCGCAACACCTCAAGTTTGCGCCGAGTCTTGAAGCGCGAGCTGGGTCAAAGTGCGCGAGCGCTGCGGGGCTCCTCGATTCACCATGAGACCATCGCACGCAGCTGATCATCTTCTCCCAAAGCCGAGTATAGGGCCGCTCCACCGTGACACCGCTCTGGCGCCGTTCAGCTCTGTTATTCACGCTCATCGCGGCGGCGGTAGCCGCGCATTCGGCAGGGCTCCTGGGTGCCGGCGCATTGAAAGTCGATACCGATGTGCTGGCGATGCTGCCCACCACGGGTGATGACGAAACATTCCGAGCCGCAACACAGAAATTGTCTGATGAAGCCTCTCGACCGCCGTCGAACTGTTTGAAACAGTTTGAAACTAGTTTGAAACAGTTCCAATATGAGATGGCCTATGGCACTTGATCAAGCCATTCTCGCTGCGTTGCAAAAGCACCCTTCAGGACTGACTCGTTCTGAGCTTCAGAAGCTCGCCCGATCCAAGGCTGAACCCTGGAAGATTCTCCGGCTTTTGAAGACCTTGGAAAACAGCGGTCTACTCCATGGGACCGGCACGACTCGGTCGCGACGGTATTTCCCAGGTCCGCCGCCTCGGGTGCCGATTCGGGGGAAGAGCGACAACGGCGCGGCACACGCAGGCTCAGGCTGGGCCTTTTCGGCCGAGTATGCCGAAGTGGTCGCCCTGGTGACCAGGCCCTTGCATCAACGAACTCCCTGCAGTTACGAGCGCACGTTCCTTGATGGGTACCGCCCGAACTTCACCTCCTATCTGCGGGCCAGCGATCGCAGCCGACTCAGGGAGCTCGGTGCGACGCCTGACGCTGACGCGCGCCAGCCTGCGGGCACCTGGGCACGACACATCATCGAGCGGCTGTTGGTCGACCTGTCTTGGAATTCGAGCCGCCTTGAGGGCAACACGTATTCGCTGCTCGAGACCGAGCGCCTGTTCCGCGACCGCGAAGCCGCGCAGGGCCACCAGGTGCTTGAGACTCAGATGCTGCTCAACCACAAGCAGGCCATCGAGTTTCTGGTGGACGAGGCAGCCACACTGAGGCTGAACGCGCGTTGTCTCAAAACCCTGCATGGTTTGCTTTCTGAGAATTTACTCGCCGACGCGGCGGATGAAGGCCGACTGCGTCAGAGCAGTGTCGGCATTCACGAAAGCACCTATCTGCCATTGGCAGTTCCGCAGCTCATCGAAGAGGTTTTTCACCAGGTCCTGACGATGGCTGAGGCGATTGAAGACCCATTCGAGCAATCGTTCTTCGTCCTGGTCCACATTCCCTACCTGCAGCCCTTTGCAGACGTCAACAAACGCACTTCGCGGCTGGCGGCTAACATTCCGCTCCTCAAGGCCAACCTCCAGCCACTTTCGTTTGTAGACCTCCCGCGCGACGCCTACACGCTGGCAACCTTGGGGGTCTATGAGCAACGGCGGGTCGAGGCTCTGCGCGAAGTGTACTTGTGGGCGTACCAGCGCTCCGCCGAGCGGTATCGTGCGGTCGTCAAATCGCTGGGGGAACCAGACGCGTTTCGGCTTCGGTACCGCAACGAGTTGCGAGAGCTGATTCGCACCCTGGTTCAAGAGTTGCCACCGCCTGAGCAGCTCGAATCGCGACTGGCCGTCTTGTCAGAGGCGCACGTTCCCACCGCCTCAGACCGACCGCGGTTTCAAGCCGTTGCGCACCAAGAACTGCGAAATCTCAACGAAGGGACGTTTCATCGTTACCGACTACGGCCCTCGGAATTCGAGCGTTGGAAACAAGTGCATCGCTGATTCTCGAGCATGAAGATGGGCCCAATTTCAGTCCATCGCCCCGTCCGAGGAGTACAGTGCCGCTCTCCTCATGACGCAGACGCAGAATCGATTTTGGCGCACTCTCAAACGGCTCTTGCTGCTGGCAGTTGGGACTGTGCTTTTCCTGCTGGCCACAGTGCTTGCGACCTACGCGTACTTCTCGCGAGACTTGCCCAGCGTTGAAGAGTTACGGACCTGGCGACCACCGCAAGTCACCAAAGTCAGCTGTCGTGACGGGAGTGTGTGCGCTGAGTTTTACCTTCAGCGCCGCACTTGGGTTGACGTCAATGCGCTGCCCAAACATGTGCGCGAAAGTTTCCTGGCCGCGGAAGATGCAGATTTTTATTCGCATCGCGGTCTCGACTACTTGGGCATTCTTCGCAGCGCGGTCAAAAATCTCAAACCCGGTGGCATGAAGTCAGGGGCCTCAACCATCTCGCAGCAAGCCTGCAGGTTGTTGCTTTTGACTCAAGAACGCACCCTGGCTCGCAAAATCCGCGAGTGGATTCTTACCCCCCGAATGGAAGAGGCATTGGGGAAAGACCAAGTGCTTAACCTATACATCAACACCATTTACTTCGGGCATAACCGTTATGGCATTGAAGAGGCGTCTCTCTTCTATTTTGGCAAACACGCGAAGAGTTTGTCTTTAGGTGAGGCGACGGTGCTGGCAGGCACGGTGCAGCTCCCGCACCGCATCAACCCGCTCACCAACATCGTCAAGGCCAAGAAGCGACAACGGTATGTTTTGAATCAACTCGCTCTTCACGGTTTCGCGCCTCAACCCCTCGTCAACCTCGAGATGGAGAAGCCGATTGTGTTGGGGCCCAGGCCTCCGGTTCAAGTCGGAGCTTCGTATGCTGAGGAAGTCCGCAAACAACTCGTGTTGCGCTACGGAGAAAAGGCCGTGATGGAAGGCGGTCTTCGAGTGCAGATCGCCATGGAACCCGCGCTTCAATCTGCTGCTGAAACAGCAGTACGAACTGGCATTGAAGCGGTCGACCGAAGGCTTGGGTACCGCGGGCCCATCGGTCAGGTTGAGCGCGCTCATTTCGACACCCTTCGCCCGCTGCTTGAGAAGCGATTGGCTGAAGCGGGAAAGCGCAAACCAGATGAGCGATTTGTGGGTGATTTAAGCGTGCTTAAAGAGCCGGTAGCTCCAGAACACGAAGAGGGCGCAGACCCGCTGGCCGAACCCGATGAGCGAGTTGATGTTGATGAGCCTGTCATTTCAGATGACGAAAAATTGGCCCGCGCCATCGGAGTTCGGACTTTAGCTGACGGTGTAGAAACAGTGGGTTTGGTTGGAAGTGTCGACGACGTAAAAGGCACGGCGCAAATCGACCTCATCGGAGCCACCGCTCAACTCGATTTCGCCACCATGAAATGGGCACGGCGCAAAGAAGGTACAAAGCTGTCGGGGACTCCGGTCAAAATATCTGAAGTAGTGAAGCCGGGAGAGTTGGTGCGCGTGCGTTTAGGCAGTGCGCTCCCCGCGTCGCAGGTAATTTCCGCCACCCTGGCGCAAGTGCCGGTGGTGCAAGGCGCTCTGGTGGCCATCGACCCTAAAGATCGCTCAGTGGTCGCTTTAGTCGGAGGCTATGACTTCAATCTCTCGGCCTTTAATCGCGCTACTCAGGCCCATCGCCAACCCGGGTCGTCCTTCAAACCTTTTCTCTACGCCGCTGCGCTTGAGTCGAAACGATTTACGCCGACGTCTGTCGTCAACGATGCGCCTGAGGCCATTCGCGACCCATACACGGGGAAAATGTGGAAGCCGCAAAACTACGAAAAGAGTGGCTATGAAGGTCCGCTCTCTTTGCGCACCGCACTGACCAAATCGAAGAATACGATTTCCGTTCGACTTATCGAAGCTATCGGGCCTGACGCTGTCATTACTTTCGCAAACAAGGTCGGCATCAAGAGCACGTTGCCCCAAAATCTCACCTTGGCCCTGGGCACGGGTGAAGTCACCATGCTTGAAATCGCAAATGCATACACCACGTTTCAAACCAACGGACAGCTTGCGGAACCGGTGATGTTGGTGCGCGTCGCCGAATCGAAAGGCAAGGTGCTGGAAGAGCGTCATGCGGCTCCTGAGCAAGTGTTGAGCCCAGCGGTCGCCTTTCTCGCGACTTCGTTAATGCGGAGTGTGGTGGAAGAAGGGACAGCCGTGGCGGTGCTCGAACTCAATCGACCTGCCGCTGGCAAAACCGGCACCGCTCAAGAATTTCGTGATGCTTGGTTTAGTGGCTACACCGCCGACTATGTCGCGACGTCGTGGGTGGGCTTCGATGATCATCAACCCATCGGTCCCGGGGAAACCGGTGGAAGAGCGGCGCTCCCCATCTGGCTTAATTTCATGCGCGTCGCGCATCAAAACCTTCCACCCCGCGAATTCACTGTGCCTGAAGGGGTAAAGCAGGCACGCATCGACCCCCGCACCGGAAGGCTCGCTGGCAAATCGGTGCCTGGTCGCGACGAATGGTTTCTTGAAGGCACTGAGCCCACTGAAGAAACTCGCGCCGTCGACCCCAATGATTTTTTGCTTCACGATCAAGGTAGGGGCAGGTGATTTCGCTCCTCCTCGTCGTGCTCGCCGCTGCTGCGGCCGACTCGCCGATTGAGCGTTTAGGGCAACACATTTCCACGTCCATCGCGAGTTTTGACGGGCCCATCGGGGTCTACATTGAAGGCAGTTCCGCACCTTTGAATCGAGCGGTTGGCTCCGCCGTGATGGCTTCTTTGGCGAATCAAAAAAGAGCGCCGGTTCCCATCGTCGCTCGCGATGCAAACGAAGCAGAAAGGTTGGCTCGAGCACAGGGTCTGCACTCGCTGGTACGTCTGACGCTGTCGCTCGATGGCAAAAAAATCGTAGCCCGAGGTGATGCACTCAGTACGTGGGTTAACTTTTGGTCTGGTGCCACGCCCACTCGCTCTGGCCCTGCGCTTACGCTGGTGAATGAAGTTGATGCTGATGCCAAGACGCTTCTCTTGGCAGGCACAATTGCTCGAGCACCTGAATTGAGCCTTTCTTCTTTCTTTCGGTTGCCTTCACCTCCGGCTGCGCTCCTCGTGGCTGATATCGATGGTGACCGACATGCAGAAGTCATCGTGTTGGTTCGGGAAGCAGTGGTGATTGTGGGAGCCGATGGGAAACAACGCGCGCGCCTTGAACTCACCAGCCCTCTTTCCACCCGCCCCAGTCGAGAACCATTTGGTTTGCTTTGGTTTACACAGTCAAAACTGTGGGCCTGGTCTTCTCGGCACCAGTTGCTGGAGTCATGGAGCTGGCAGACCGAAGGCTGGCGACCCGCGGGATTGATAGAGGTGGGCCCTTTGGGAATTAACGGGCTAATTCCCCGCCCAGGCGTTGCCAGCTTTGAGAAAGAAGTGACCTTGGCTGCGCAACGATTGAGTTGGCCTGAGCCCATCGAGCAGCTTTCAACCTTTGATAAGACAACACTCATCGTCTCTCCATCGGGCAATGCTGGAATTTCGCCAACGAAAATCCTCCGCGGTATCGGGAGCGGCAGCACCTTGGCTGACCTCGACGCAGACGGAATACCGGAAGTTGTCACCACCTCGTCGGTACGCATAAGCGGGAACGATGAACTTCGAGTGCGAACTTTGACTGCGTTTGAAGGCAACGAGACTACGGTGTTGTGGCGACACCCATTCGAAGGTCGCGCGGTGACTGCCTCCAACGGTGACCTCAATAGCGATGGAAGTGATGAAGTAGTGCTGGGAAATTGGCTCAGCGATGGCAGTGGTGAATTGCTATTGCTTCAGAGAGTCGCCCCATGAACAGATTTCAAGTGGCCTTGCTGGTGACGCTTTCCACCACGACCTTCGCGGGGAACCGCGCTCTCACCGGGGGCACACTTCAGGTGGCGATGGTGTCGGCTGGAGCTGCACAAAATCCGCTCAGTGCAGATTCTCCGGTCGATGTTTTCCGGTTGCTGCTGACGCATCAGCTCTTATGTCAGCTTGTCGAATTCAGTCGCCCTGCCCCGCTATTGCTTCGTTTGACAATTCCACCGTCTCTCGACCCGGGGCTGGTGACTGAAGCGCTTCAACGGGTCAAGACGTCGACGCACCCTGCGCGTGGCTTTCTCATTCCCGTGTCGGGCTGGTCTCTGGTGGGGCGCAATGTGGAATTGCAACTCAAAGGCCCTGCTCCAGACCTCGAGCGCATGCTCTGTCACCCGGCCTTCGCCATCGCCCTCGGACCCTTCCGACTCAAAGGGACTCAATTCGAAGCTTTTGATGAACAGCCTGCTGGTCGACCTCATCTCGATTCCGTCGCGATTCAATCCACAGATGCTCGCGCGGCCGAGCGGCTTCTCGCTCAGCGCCGCGTACAGCTCGTGATTGGAGCAGCATCGACTGAAGAACCCACTCAACTCTTCGCCACTGCTCTCGTACTTGGTCCGGGCTTAGACACTTTCCGTCAGGCTCTTGAAAGCATCATCGATCGCAATCACATGGCACGCTTTTTTGTTACCGCGCCGTCGGGCCCGCTCGCAGGGCTTCTTCCTCCCAGTTTGGGGTTGGCAGTGGAATCAACGCCCGTCAAAAAAAAGCCGACACCGTTATCACCACCCCGAGAACTGGTCATTCGCTTCGACGAAGAAGCGGTGCACGAAAAGAGCATCGCTCAGCGCTTGCAGGTCAAATTGCAACCCTTGGGTTATCGACTCGCGCTGAAACCAACGCCTCGCGAGAAACTTCGTGGTCACCAACCTGGTGAAGGAGAACTGTTTTTACAGAGCGTCATTCTCCCGCCTTCGCCGATTGGAGCATTAATTCTTTGGCTCGGGATTGCAGGTCAAACAGACAAAATCCCCTTGCTGCTACGAGCGACCATTTCTGATGTGAATGCTCGTGCCAATGAACTGAGTGCTGAACTGCCATTGGTGCCGTTGGTGACACGCGGCCTCGGCGTCAATGTTTCGCAAGAGGTGCAAAACCTCAAACGAGACATCTTGGGTTTGCCCAAACTCGACGACGTCTTCCTCGCTGCGGAGTAACCCACATGCGACTGCGATGGACGCTCGCTCTGGCTTTTGTTGCGCTCTTGGTATTCCAAATCGCGGTCGTCGTTCCTCCATCGCTGCAAAGCCTTTCATCGCTTCTTCAAAGTCAACACGAAGCGCGGGTGGATCAACTGATGGTGACTGTCGAAGCCGAAGCACAGCGTCTTCAAAGCGACGTGCAACGCGCGATGGATGAATTGGCTCAGAGTCAGGCCCTCGAAGATGTCGCGCGTGATGCTGCTCGCAACCCAGTTCCCGTGAATGTCGCCAGCGCGGCGACGGCGCTTATGGCTCCACGAGGGCTCGACGTGTTGGCGCTGCTTGATGAGGACGGAGTGACTCTTTCCTCAGGCCACCTCCCCGCCCGGCTCGGAGAACCTGAAGATTTACTCTTCGAAGTCACTCGCGCCAAAGCCCGTTCAATCGTCACCACTCGGGTGGAACTTTTCGATGCGTCCGGTCTGGTCAACGCACCCGCCATCGTCACCGCTCGACCCATCGACTACGGCGAACGTCGAGTGTGGGCAGTGGGTGGAATTCTACTTTCAGAAGCACGTGCGAAAACCTTGTCACGCCTCACAGGAGCGAAAGTCGAGATTCTCTTCGACAACGCCATTCTTGCGTCAGCTGGCAGTGCGAAGCCACCGGTACTCAGGCGAACCTGGCCTCTCAAAAACGTGGCCACCATTCAACTTTCTTTTTCGCAAGCTGACCTCATCGCCACCAGAAATCAGGTGTTGAGTACCTTTCTCGGCTTCGCAGCAGTGGGGCTCTTCTTGTCTATTATTTTTGGAACCTGGGTCAGCCGGCGCATCACCCGGCCGGTAGAAGCCCTCACGCTCGCTGCGCAAAACATCGCCACAGGTCACCCCGGCGTCACCGTACAAACCAGCGCGTCAGGTGAAATCAAAAGCCTCATCGAGACTTTTAATCGCATGACAGTGGACCTCAAAGAGGCGACCGACAAACTGCTCGCGAGTGAACGCATCGCGGCCTGGCAAGAAGTGGCGAAGCGGTTGGCACATGAAATCAAAAACCCGCTGACTCCAATTCGAATGTCACTTGAAACCCTGCTGGCCGCAAGTCAACGGGGCCCGCTCGATGAGCGCTTTCATCAGCTGTTTTCTCAGAGCGCCCGAGCGGTGTTGGAAGAAGTCGACCGTCTCAAACGCATCGTTGATGAGTTCAGTCAATTTGCTCGCCTGCCTAAACCAGAATTGGCGTGTGTTGATTTGTCGGAAGTCGTGAAAGCCGTGATGGCACTTTATGCAGCACACGACGGAGTCGATTTTCAAGTCTTGCTCGAAAAAGAAGCACGAGTGGTTATCGACCGTGAACAGCTCACCCAAGTACTGGTGAATCTCATCAAAAATGCGCAAGAAGCGATGACGGGTCGCTCGGGTTCAATTCATGTGAGCGTCAAGCGGAGTGGGAATGAAGTAGCACTCGAAATTGAAGACGAAGGACCAGGCATTGCTGCCGAGCTGAAAGCCCGCCTGTTCGAGCCCTACGTCACCACCAAACCTCATGGCACTGGCCTCGGGTTAGCCATTGCACTGCGCATTGTTCAGGAGCACGGCGGTCGCATCGAAGTGGTCGATGGACGAAAAGGCGGGGCCATTTTCAAAGTCATTCTCCCATTCATGCCATGAGCGTTCCTTCCCAAAAGCTCTTGAACGAATGCATCCACGGGCAAACATTTCAATACCATCGTCGCTTCGTCGACGTTCCTCTCCGCATCAGTCGAACTCCTTCTCCAGCTGTTAAGTCCCGAGCCACCCGAGCGCCTGGCACGTTCTGTCTCGAACTGTCTCAATCTGACACTCTAAGGTGACACAAGCCGCCCGCGGCAGCGCGGCCAGCGCCTGCGAAGCGATGGATTTCTGGAAGCCACTAAAATGGCACACAAAGCGCAGTCACCTCGAAATTCCCGGGAACAGCCCGGTTCAGTTCAACCTCGAGGGGATGCCATGCGCCTCAAAACGATTTTGCGAAGTGTTTTTGCGTTGTCCATCATTCCACTGGCCGCTGTCGTCACGGCCTGCGGTGAAAAAAACGTCGACGCCCAGGCGTCCGCTGTTGCCAAAGACGAGCTCCTGGTCGGAGCCAATATTCTCTGGCCGCGGACCATCGAGGTTTGCTGGGATCTTGGCTCGACCCAGCTCGATGGGCCTGGGCAGACTCGTTACGCCAATGCTCGCGCGCAGGTGCGTCAAGCCATTGCCGGGAGCTGGGAGGGCGTCTCGCGGGTGCGGACGACCGGCTGGGGAAACTGCCCCGGGCCTGCGCCTTTCGCAGACCGTTTGCTCATCACCGCCCGGCCCGGTCGCGCGAGCGCAGCCGTCGGAAAGAGCGGCAACAATTGGATAGGCCTCGACCTGGACGACGGGGCACTCACCGCGGTGACCATTCACGAGTTTGGCCACTCGTTGGGCTTCTACCACGAGCAAGAAGATCCCCGGACACCCTCAACCTGCGTCGACAATGACGGAGATCTCCGGGACAACCCGGCAGGCTCAATCGCAGTCAGTGACTGGGACCCGTTGTCCATCATGAACTACTGC
>JAYUVR010000162.1:0-4819 GCA_043753955.1 Archangium sp.
TCCGTCTTCGTGTCTGTGAGCGGGCGTGGGTGTGTTGTCATCGAGGGCATATTGCCGGGCCACGAAACCACCGTAGAGCCGGTACCCAAAGAAGAGGCCCACCAACACGACCGAGGCGATAAGTGGCAATGACACAGCGTCGACTCACTTCACCGGGCGAGACATCGATTTTTCAACATACCCCACTGGAACTTCAAAACGCTCTGCGGGCAAGGCGGCTTTCGACAGCGTCTTCACCGTCATCTCGGTGACGACTTTGCCTTGCGCATCGACATGGGTTCGCCAAACGGGGAAGCCCGGAGCCGAGAGCTGCGCATCAAATGATTGCCCGATGGAGTTACCGTTCGGCGTGTTGGGCATGGCCTTGAGCATGGTGGCGCGAAATTCTTCAGCGCTGATGCCCATCGTTTTCCAAGCAGCAAAGCACCCCTCACCCGCCATTTTTCCCTCGCGCTTGATGAGGTAGTCCTCACATTTGAAACCACTGACTTTGCGCGGGGCTCCCGTCTTTTTCTCGTAGGTGAAAGCGGCCCCTGAAGTTTCAGCAACGTCTTGGCCCAGCATCGATGCTTCCATTCGGGCGCGTTTTTCGGCGGGCATCTTTTCAAGCTGCTTTTGCAGCTGAGCTCGAAGGGCACCCTGGGTCTGCTCTTGCTGTTGAGGCTCGACCTCATCGATGACGATGACTGACTTCTGCGCATGGTCGATGAGGTACATCTTTCGCGCCGTCGCATCATGCAGCATGGTTCGCGCCGGCCCGTCGGCTTCTTTCATTTCGAAGAACGCCTTATTGCCTTTGGCTGAGAGCGTGACGTGGCGCAGCTTTCCGTTCGTGAGGGCTTCATTGACCAAGGTGAGGTCGGCCAGCGCAGCAGTAGAAAAACAGATGGCGAAAAACGAAAAGAAGCGACGCATGACGTGCGGCCATACCATCAAATGAGGCTCATTACGCTTCGAGAACCGGTTGGTTTGGGAGCCCTACGAGCAGGTCGAACTTCTGTGTTGCCATTGCCGAGCGCCGGTTCGCGGGACTGAGCGTGAAATAGATGGTGGCTCCTTTGTCGACCTCAGCCTCGGCCTAGGTACGCCCGCCATGGCGATCAGCAATTCGGTTGCCGTAGCGAACCCGATACCGGTGCCGGGAAACTCGTTCTGGGCATGGAGCCGTTGAAAGGGCCCGAAAAGCTTCTGCGCGTACTTGCTGTCAAAACCTGCCCCATTGTCTCGTACCAAGCAGGCAGTGCCGCCTTCGTATGGAATACGGCCCACTTCGATGCAGGCTGCAGCAACCTTCGAGTCGCCCGCGTACTTCGGCACTCAATTCAGGGTGAATGATGAATTTGACTTGTCGCACGGGTCACGCTGCACGAGCTCATCGGCGGCAGCTTGGGCGATTTCGCTCAAGTCGATGGGCGTGCGTTTCATGTCGCCGCGGGTGAGGCGTGAAAGCCTGAGCAAGGCTTCGATGAGTTCGTCCATCCGCCTCGCAGCGACGCGTACGAGGTGTTGCCGGCCTTGGTCGTCGAGGAGCTCGCAATCATCAATCAGCGCTTGAGTGGCTGCTGCGCGCGCATCAAAATGGCGAGTGAATATGGCTCTTCGCCCGTCGAACAGCCGGCCGAAAGCACATTGACGTACCGTTCTGACGAGCGCGCCTTGAGCCGGTCGCGCAAAGCGACTTCGATGAAAGTTTGAAACTGGGCGTAGTACCGAAAGAAAAACGTTTCGGGCACTGTGAGTTCACCGGCGAGTTCGCGAACTTCAGCCAGCAGCGGTGCTTGGTTCGGCCCTTACTTTCATGCGGTGAGTCAGCCGCCTTTGGCTTTGGCCTGCGCCGCGGCCACTTCTTTTTTCACCTTGACCATGTCCATAGTGCGCACTTGTTGAATGACTGTCTCGAATGCATCAGCGGGAATGGCGCCTGCGTTTTGCCCCAACAAGATGCCATCGCGGAAGATGGCCAAGGTGGGAATGCCACGCACTTCGAAAGCCTGAGCCAAGCCCTGTTGTTCCTCGGTATTGACCTTGGCAAAGGTGATGTCTGTGTGTTTGGCCGCAGCCCCTTCAAAGGTCGGCGCAAATGCACGGCAAGGCCCACACCAGGCAGCCCAAAAGTCGATGAAAAGAATGCCGCCCTTGTTCAGCGTTTCTTCGAAATTGGCTTCAGTGAGCTCAAGCGTAGTTGCGCCCATGGCGGGGTTCTCCAATCAGAGACAGAGGTGAAATTGTATTGAATCACTTCAGTTGCTTCTTATGCCATCTCACTTAGTGGGAAGGAACTTCACCTTCGACCAAGGTGATGCGTCGCCAGCTTCCGTGTCGAAAACGCAGAAACACTGCCATGGCCAGCAGCGCGAGATACGCGACCAACCAAAAGGTGGCGCCCACTTCGCCAAAGCCGAGGTGTCGAACCGAGTAGTAACTCCCCGGGGCGAAGACGAGCCACGCAATGGCGATGCGCGCCATCATCGGGAAGACCGTGTCGCCTGCTCCGCGCAGCGCTTCGGCGATGGTCATCCCCACGGCGTCGAAGAGTTGCCACGCCGCTGAAATCATCAGCATGCGCACCCCGATGGCAGCGACTTCGGCTCCGCCTTCGCCTTGCGCAAACGGAGCGATGAGCAACGAGGGAATGATGAGGCACAACACGCCCACGCTGCCTTGCCACACCAAGGCAATGCTGGCCGTCAACTTTACGATGCCAGGCACGTTTTCTTTCTTCCCCGCGCCGATGGCTTGGCCTACCAAAATGGCTCCCGCGCAGGCCAAACCTAGGGCAGGCATGAAGCTGACTGAATTGAGTGACATCACAGAATTCATGGCGGCCAGGGCGGGGGTGCCGAGGCCTCCCACCACCACGTTGGCGAAGAAAACAAAGGCACCAAATTCAAAGAGCCAGTTGAAGCCAGACGGCAACCCAAAGCGCAACATGCGCGTCAATTCTGCCCAGTGAAACTTGACTCGGTTTTGGGTTGTTCCTTCGCGCCAAAAAAATATGAAAAAACCGAGAAAAGCAGCGAAAGTCGAAATGGTGCTGGCCAAGGCTGAGCCCGAAACGCCCAGCGCAGGTGCCCCCCAATGGCCGTCGATGAGCACCCAATTGAACAGCACGTTGAGAATCATGGCGACCAGGTTTGCCACCATGCCGGGGCGAGTGCGCCCCACGCCTCCGTAGTAGTTCGCCAAGGCTTCGATGCCGACAGCCGCGCCCCCTGAGACCAAACGAATTCGGAGATAGCCGCCCATCAATAGGCGCACGTCGTCGGTGTAGCTGAAAAGTGCCAAGGCATTGTCGATGAGCGGCCAGGCAAACATGCACAGCACCATGGTGCCGCACGCCACCACCAAGCCGTACCAGCCGTAGCGCCGAGCGCCGGCGATGTCGCCTTTACCGTACAGCTGGCTCGCGAAACTCGAGACGATGAAGCTGATGCCCATCGGTAAGATGAGCACGGTGAAGGCATTCATGCTGCCCGTCGCCGTCGAAGCCAATGCCGCGGCGCCCAGGTGCGCCACCATCAAAATGTCTGACAGGCCGATGATGGTCTGGCTCGCTCGACTGATGATGATGGGCCAAGCGAGCGTGAGCAACGTGCGCAGGGATACGGGCGGTGAAGAAGTGGGCACGGAAGTGGTTTCCTAAAACGAATGCGGGCCGCGTTCCTCTTCGATGAGGATCGCGGCCCGAAAGACTTCAGTGGAAATGACGAGGCGCTTAGACTTCGCCTGACGCCTTCAAGTCGGCATACACCCGCTCAATACCGCGCTTGTTGATGATGCGCAGCCCGTGCGCAGACACGCGCAGGGTGATCCACTTCTTTAAACTGGTCACAAAGAACCGGTGCTTCTGCAGGTTCGGCAGCGAACGGGTCTTGTTCTTGTTGTTGGCGTGGCTGACAGTGTTGCCAACCAGTGGGCGCTTGCCCGTCACCTGACATACGCGACTCATGGTTTTCTCCTTAAAAAAAGATGAAAGGGCTTACCAGCTCGCCTTGACGACGCCAGTGAGCTCACCCGCGAGCGCCTTCTCACGGAAAATAATTCGAGAAAGGCCGAACTTGCGGAGATTCCCGCGTGGACGACCGGTCACCGCGCAGCGGATGGTGACGCGAATGGGGTTCGAATCGCGAGGCAGCTTCGCCAGCTTGATTTGAGCGGCATAGCGATCTTCGGCCGACGTCGCCGGGTTCTTGATGATCGCCTTGATGTCGCGCCTGCGGGTCGCATACTTCGCGACCAGCGCCTTACGGCGTTCATTCTTGATAACGGAGGACGTCTTCGCCATTGGAATTAGAACCTACGGAAAAAGGGAAGCGCTCCATACACACAACACACCCTGATGATCAAGCGGTTCGCTTCAAGCGCAGCCGATAGGGGGGTCGAATGTTGCGTTTCCAAGTGGAGCCAAGGTGCTTTTCCCCCGAAACCTCAAAATCAGCTACGAATCGGCGAAAGCGTTCCCCCAAATGTGCACTGACCATGAAAACCAAAAGTTCTGATCTCCGTTCAGTTTCCGCCCCGCGGCAGCCGGCTTTTCAAAACCCGCTGGTACCAGAAGACATGGCAGACCCGGCCGTGTTGCGAACGGGCAAAGACTATTTTGTGGTCTCTACTTCCGGCAACGCTCCAGAGGCCTTCACCATTCGCCGATCGACGGACTTGGTGCACTGGCAAAAAGTGAGTTCCATTTTCCCCGCGGGGGCCAAGCCCAAGTGGGCGGGCGGAGACTTCTGGGCCCCTGAAATTCATCAGGTGGGGAATCACTATGTGGCCTATTACACCGCGCGAGATAAGAGTGGAATCTTGGCCTTAGGCGCGG
>JAYUVR010000163.1:0-11606 GCA_043753955.1 Archangium sp.
TCGATGGTTGCGAGAGCAAGGTGACGAACTGGTAGGCGAGATCTGCCCGGAGCCCGAAGGTACTTTTCCACCCAGCGCCTACCGTCATGCGAACGCGCGATGCATCAGGCAAATCAGGGGTGAGCGTATTTTGCGGAGAACCCGTTGGGTCGTAGATGGCGCCGAGGCGAAGCGCCCAATTTTCCGTGGGCCTAAATTCACCACCAGCATGCAGCGAAACTTGAGTGGTCCAATTCTTCGGCAGGGGGTTCGTGAGCGCTGGGTTTTCGAATTTGATTTCAAGCTTGTCGAAGCTGCTCCACATCGACAGGTTGGCGTCGACGGCTAAGCGCCAGAGCGCGTTGGGAGCAAAGGTCACCCCGAGCGCTCCGATGTGAGGGAGCGTTAAGTCAGCGGTGATGGGTTGATCCGCCAAGAGCGTTTGAAATGATTGCGGTACGTCTGAAAAGTGGGCTCTGCCAGCGAACGTGAGCGGTACCGCACTTTTCCATGAAGCACCGACGAACAGGTGCTTCTCAATCAATTCGGCTTGAACACCGGCAGTCCACCCAAAGCCCCAAGCGTCACCTCCGAGCTGTACTTTGCCTTGGCTGTCGAGAAACTCGAGGCCGCGTTCGAGGTACACCGTGCCACGCATAATTTGGAGCCCGGCACCCAACTTGAGCCGAGGCAGCACTCGATATGAAACAGACGGGGCGATGTCGAAGGTTTGAACGCGCGACGTCAGTGCTCTGCCCGCGCCTTCCCAACCATCAGGCCAAAGCGCTGAAGACCCAAATGGAGTGAACAAACCCACCGCTACCGCGAGGTTTTCCGTAATGCCGTAGGACAAATACGCGTTGATGGGGGGTGAGAGTGTCGGCTTCGTCGAAGTTGTCTGTCCACTCGAACTCGATGCAAACATCACCTGAGGCATGATCAACGAGACGCCGACCAACGCGTCGAGGCCTTTGGCACCAGAGAGGCCAGCGGGGTTGAAATACACCGCTGACGCACCGCTCGAAGATGCAGTCACCGCGTTGCCCTGGCCAATGGCAGCTGCATCTTGACCGTCGAGGCGAAACCCTCCGGCCAAAACAGTCGCTGAAGAGAGCACCACACATGCAAAGAAGATTCGGTTCATGGAGTGGATCCCTTTTGGACTACGGCGCTATGCCCGCATTGAGGAAACTGGCTACTTTGAACTGACCGACCGCTGTTGCGCAGCTCGCAGTGGCTGAGTTGCAGTCTGAATTGCCAGAAGGCGAAAGTAAAAAGCTGTGCCGCGAACCGGTGGCGTAGGAGGCGGGAATAAACCCTGGCCCTGTACCTTCAACAAACTCAAATATTTGTGCTTGTCTTTGAGTGTTTCGTTGAGCGGCGTTGATCAACAATTCAGTGGTGGGGTTCGGAAGCGTCTCGTCACCTTGAATGTATTGAATGTAAATCTTCCGCTCTGTGTTGCTTGAATTGACAGCGTCATAGACCAAATTCTGAGGGTCGGCCGGGTCGATGATTGTTTTGGCAAGCACCATAAATGCGTCAAAACCAGGTTCGCCTTGATTGAGTCCAGCAGCAGCCAGAGTGCTTAGAAAACTATTTCTCACTGAGGAGAACGAAGGCGCCGTCAATAGCACCTGTACTTGATCAGAACCGGGAACATTGAGTGCCACATGACGCGCGGCGGGGTTTGCGGCTGCGAAAGCGACCCCGTTAAAGGAGCCCAGACTTTGTCCCGTGTAGTGAATGTTTGAGCCGTCAAGAGGACTCAGGCTCAAGTCTTGGAGTTGCAAATTAAGTGACTTCGGCGCGTTTGAATTCGACTGAATCATTCGAACCAACGAGGTGAAATCGACTGCACCTGTGTACCGAAAGTGATCTCGAGTGATGAAAAAATTCTTCAGGTCGAGGAAATTGTGAGCGTTGAGGAGTGGCTCACCCGTGTTCCTGCGAAGGAAGTCGCCTCCTTCGCATTTGCCGCTGCTTTGGCAGAGCCCCAGGCTGGCAGCGAAACACGTCAAGTCGCCATTTCCCGCGAAGTCACAAGGGGTCGCGGAGTCTTGATCGCGAGCAACACAACGCCCCGAGTTCAGGTCACACTTTTGTGTCGTCGAATCGGCACACCCGAAATCTGGGTTGGGGATAGGCGTGCCGACGCAGGTGCTGCGATCTCCATGGTACACAGCGTCGATAGCGAGGGTCGCAAACCCAGCCCCAGCGAAGGTGTTTGCAATGACAGCCATGTCTTGGCGAGTTCGAGTCAGACCGTGGCCAAAAATCACTACAGGGTAACCACCACTCGGGGCCGCGGTTGCGGGGAGCGCGAGATAGAAAGGCGCTTTCTGAACTGTCCACGTCGTCGGGTCTGGGTTCAGCGTCTTGGTGGGTGTGTTCAGCCCGAAGGGAAGAACCAGAATACCCGCCACAATGGCTCCAACCTTGTCATGGGGAATACCCAAAGCATCGAGTCGCGGTCCAATCGTCGTGGTCACGTTCGCCAACATCGTAGGCGTAAAGGAAATGGCTGCGTTTGGCGGCATCGTCATCACTGCTCCAGCCAACTGCTTGACGACGGTGGCCGTGCTCTGCGTGGTCATACAAAAACCCAACGCAATATTCTTTCGAGGCACGCCACGCGCCTCAACCTGGTCAAGACAGTCCTTAAATCGCAAACGATACGGTTCCAACGCTTGCGCCTGCGCGTCAGCGAGAACGGGCACGGTCGAATGCTGCTCTGCATCGAGTAACGAAGCCTTCAGTCGCACCAACGCAAACGTCGGAGCCGCAATCACGTTCCGACCTTCCGTATCAGTCATCTCTGTAGTGGCCCATGCGGCGTAACGGGTATTTTCCTGCAAAGGCGTTCGAGGAACCCATTGGAGCTGCTCGGGCTGCGGCCCCGCTCCCGTTGAGCCCACGCAATTCAGACACGCAGTGACATCAGGGTTCAGTACACCGCCATCAGGAAACGCACTGGCAAGTTTGGCAAACCCAGTGGAACTTCCCAAAGTTCCTGCATCAATGTTGCCCTGGTCGAGTGCCGTTAACGCGTCTGAGTTCTCTGAGACGATGGGCGCGGTCAGTGAAAACCCATTGAGGCTGTTGAGTCCTTGAAAGAGCGGCCCTCTCACCGGGTCTGTACTGGGGGGGAAGATGAGGTGCTTCGTCATATCGACGTCATCGGTCTGACGGAGAAACTGATTGGCCGGGAACGGAATAACAGGCGTCGCCGATGACAAATCAAACGTCAACTCAGGTTGACTGACTGTCGAAAACACCCACAGACCAGCGATGTCTTTGCGTTCAAGACCGCCCGCGACGAGCACATCGACGACGGGCTTATAGCCTCGACGTAAACGCTCAAGCCCGGCGGCCTGCAAGCTGGTGATAGGGGCCGCAGGAACGACGGAATTGCAGCTCGGCCCCAAAGTTTCACAATCGACCAACGAAGCCTCACTCAGCGCCAGCGCCATCGGAGGCGTGGCAACCAAGTGACGACCCATGGGAAATTCATTGCTCGCGACCGACTTCACTCCATTCGCGCCGCCGACAACCGCGATGGCAATGGTTCGCCTCTTCCCCCAGCCACCAAGCGGAGGCGCAATCACCAACGCATGTGCGGCTGCCTTGTATTCAATCGTCGGCGTACCGGTGAGTGGCTCGCCTTGAACGACGATAACCTTCACGGTGGTGTCATTGACAGTGGCCAGGTCTAAGTCGCCATTGCCAACCGTTGCAGTCGCCGTTGCCGTCGATGGAAACCCATTGAGTGTATTGATGTAGTCGGTGGTGAATTCTTTGTAAGCGTCGCTCCAAGCCGGGTTCACGGGCGCATTCACCTTGCCATTGACGATGGCGAGATCATTCGGAGACGGAACCACCGGCGGGCTGGCCGTGGGGTTAAAATTAAACACCACCGACGAATCGATTTTGAAAGTCCACATCAAGGCCAAGTCAGCGCGAGCAATACCCATCGTTTCAAACATTTCGATGACTGGTTTGTATTTGAGACGCAATTGCTCAAGTCGAGTGGCCTTAGACAATTGATCTGCCAAACGCTCAGCAGGGTTTCCTTTGATGTCAGAAGGAATGAGCTCTGTGCCCAATCGGCACGCCGAAGGGTCTGAGAAATCGTTGTCAGGGCACACCGCAACGGGGTGCATTGCTTTCAGCAAAGCCCACGTCGGAGCCGACACCACGTCTTGGCCATCTGCTCCCTTCACCCCATTGACTCCGCTCGCCACTGCGATGGCATAGGCGTGGCCGTTGCTCCAGCCCGTTGGGGGCGGAGAAATCGTAACCGTGGAAGGCGCTCCGTCAGCCCCGTCAGTGTATTTGACGGTCGCCGTCGTCACCGCGGCATTATTGGCCGTGAGATCGATCACCTTGATGGCACCCGTGACAGACGCTGGGTCCAGCGCGCTGCTAAACGTCGTCAACGCGCTTGCCGACGCCGGAAACCCAGACAAGGTATTGAGCCACGCGTAAAACGCCTTGTCGGCTTCCGTCGCCGTAGCCGGTATGGGAACGTTCAAAAGCCCTGTAGGAGCCGTTGCGAGATCATTTGGTGACGGAACCAAAGGAGGCGAGAGCGATGGATCAAACCGCGCAATGACAAATGCGGGCGGTGGTGAATTCGGAATGTCTGGCGAGCAGGCAGCAAGGAATGCCACAACCACGGTGAGCAAACGCTTCATCATAAAACCCCCTGCAGATGTATGGCAGCGGCGTCTAGCCTGTTTGTTCCGAGCCGTCTCACTAAAAAAGACAGACACGGTATTGGCTGGAATTCGAAGAGCGCTACGTCAGCGGCAGGGTATCGAGTTTGCTGACCGCAGCGGCCGCGCGCGAAAACCCCTGCTCACCCAGCCGTGACCAGTCAGCAATCAAACGCTGCACTTGAGCATGGTTTTCATCGATGAAATGCACCGCGCGATGCTGTTGATCCCACTGCCGAAGCGTCGCCACACTTCGCAACAATGCTGCAGCGCGTCGCCGAGCTTCGGTGCGTTCACGCAGCGGCCCGTCGGCTGAAAGCGAACGGGTGAGTTGATCAACCATGCCTTCCTTTGTGAGCAGATTCACCGCAACGTCGACGATGAAAGTGGCCAAGTCGCGTCGTCCTGCCTCATCGATGGCCTTGAGCCATTGGTCGAGCACCATGCCCTGCGCCTGGCCTACGCGAATGAGAATTTCAGGGGCAGAACAGTCAGCCTTGCCCACCTCGGCCGCTAACCACGCCCGTGACAATAGGGTTCTCACCCCTTCAACAAAGGGCGCCATCTGCGCTGTCTTCAAGGTGGCGACTTGAGTGAATGCGAGCTCCCGCGACATCGCAGCGACATGCGTCAGGGTGGTGAGGGGAAGACTTCGAATCGAAAGCTGACGAGCCAAGAGATTTTCGCAACCCGTTCCACGCAAGTGTTCGAGCAGCAGCGTTACCAAAAGGTCTTCAGCCAAGGTGAGCGGCCCCTCGAAAATAAGCGGGCTGGCATCGGCTTCGGCAAGCGGCGTCATCAGCACCCACGACAGCAACCGAACTGTATTGCCCGTAAAAATGAGCGGCGGCGCAGCATTTCGTTCCCAGAGGCGCAAACCTCCATCTGCGCGCCACCCACCCTGCTTCGCCAATGAAAGCACCGTGCCTCGGGCCAAAGTTTGACTCAATGCGAAGCGTGCTGAAGGCCCTAAAGAAGGAGGCGGCGCAATCGATGAAACCAACACCCGCATGGCATCAATGGGTGGAATAACGCCTACGGCCACGCGCGCGACAGTGAGGAGATTGGCTTCGGCCCGATTGACGGTCAAGGTCATGAGGGGCGAAAGGCATCGGCAGCTTGGGGCCAGCCATTGATGGTGAGTTGACCATTCACCAGCCGTAACTCAACACTGTTGCGCTGGGTAAATCGAACGTCTTCAAGGGAATAGCGTGCTGACAAAAAATGCATCGCTTGGTTCGCAGAGCCTATCCATCTCCTGCGCATTTCCGGCTGTGTTTGCAGGTAGCGCCCGTCGACCAAGAGATCGATCTGCGAGAGCAGCGCGTCGACGACTGGTCCTTTTCCCCGCAATTCATTCAAGGTGTATCCAGAATAAACCATCACCGACAGCCCTGACGCTTTCACTTCTTGGCACAGCTGCGCGAGTGCTGGTGCTTGTTCAAAAGGCTCGCCGCCCAATATCGAGACGCCTTCAATCTCAGGCGTGGCCGCGATTTCACTCGCCAGTGATTCAACGTCGCGAAGCTGGCCGCCTTTGTCAGCCGAGAACATTTCGGGGTTACAGCAACCCGGGCAGCGCAACGAACACCCTTGCACCCACAACGCATAACGTCGGCCAGGCCCCTCAGCCTCGGTGTCAGCTATTGTTTGGGCCACTCGCAATTGCATCACAATCACTCTCTTTTTAAAGCGCTAACACTCCGGCGGCTTCTGTCATCAAAGCCACTCGCCTTTTCGTAACAGGTGACGTGCCATCAATGAGGGACTGCGTTTCTTCCATCACTCGAGACAAATTGAAACGCTGCACTGAGCTGTCGGCTGTGGGTATACCTCCAGCAATCGGAGACAACCACCCGACCATCTCATCAGTGCCCCCCTTGAGCAGCGAACTGAGCGCGCCATACCCGAGGCGCCCGGCGACCGCGCGATCTTGATAGCTGGGGTTACCGCCACGCACCACATGACCCAGTACAGTGGCTCGAATTTCCAAACTCGGCAGCTCTTGCTTCATTCGCTCTTCCACCACGTGCACCAATCGAGTGCATGGCGGGCTCACTCCTTCGGCCTTGATAATAAGAATGCGGCGTTTGCCGCGCGCAAACCCGCTGCGAATGATTTCACGAATGCCGTCGACCAGTTGTTCCTCAGACTTCCCCGATTCGCGAATGAGTACCGCGTCTGCGGCCATGGCGATGGCACTGGCCATAGCGAGGTAGCCACAATCTCGCCCCATGACCTCGACGATAAAAACACGGCGATGCGCGCGAGCCGTGTCGCTGATGCGGTCGCACGCTTCGACGATGGTGTTGAGCGCAGTGTCGACACCCAATGAAGTTGAAGTGCACCCGATGTCGTTGTCGATCGACCCCGGTATGCCCATCACTCGAATGTCATGCTCTTGGGCAAAAGTATGTGCCCCCATAAGACTGCCGTTGCCGCCAATGACAATCAACCCCTCAGCGCCAAGGGCTCTTAAATTCTGAGCCGCTCTCGCGCGACCTTCTTTTTCTCGAAAGCGAGTCGAGCGAGCAGAACCAATCAGGGTGCCCCCTTGCTGGCCTGCGACCTCGAGCTCTAAATCAATACCCAGATGGCCCTCGGGCAGCGCGCGAGTCAATTCGCGAAAATTCCCATCGACGAGACCGTCATAGCCATCGAGGCTGCCGTGAACCTGCACGCCTTGCCCCGCGCCCAATTTGGCAATGGCGCGTAGGGCCGCATTCATTCCCGGCGAATCACCACCTGAGGTTAAGACCACGATGCGTTTCATCAAAAGCACCACTTCAAAAGGAGGAGCCTGAAACGCTACCGCATCTTCAGCACGCTTAGCCGCTCAAGAATTCGCCGGCACATACCCAGTTAAAACCATTGCCCTCGAGTTCCATGAAGGCCTCGTGAAAACCCAAATCATTTTCAAGGCGAATACGTTCCCGAGCCACTGAGGTCAACGCAGCCGTCATCCCATCCATCGGAGTGGCTCCTTCTGCTGACCACGAGGCTGAGCTCACCAATGCGAGTTCCCACCCGTTGTGAGCCAATTCACGGCGAATGCGTTCGACCCAAAGCCAGCATTCATCAGCAGCAACGTTGCGCACCAAAATCACAAAAAGCGAATTGCCTCGCGCGTAAACAACACCTTCCGGCACGATGTCTATCAATTGACGCTGTAGCCGACGGGCACGAGTGAAGTGAATACCGGGCACTTCGACCGCCAACACGGCGCCCTGTCGGGCTCCAGCAAAGCCTTCATCAACGATTTTCTGCAGGCTCACGTCTGTGTCTTCAAACTGCAACGCTGAAGTCATTGGTCCGCCCCCTGGGCGTACTCTTCGGCACAACGCGCGATTTGCTTAAATGCCTGTGATAACCAAGGCCTTCGCCTTCATGAAGTCGAAAGCCCTGAAATCGTTACCAACTTACTTTGAGTTTGTACGCCTGATCGCCACCTTGAGCGGCGAGATACACAAAACCTGCCTTGGTGGTGGTGTAGGTAAAGGCGTCATCAGTCAACTGCCAATCGGCGACTGCTCCGTTGACAACGACGGTGTCACCTTCCAATAAAGCCATGGCCATAAAGTCGACTTCGCCGTTGATTTTGATCGTCGTACCCGACGGCACATTGAACTTAAACCAATCAACATCAGGGGCCGAAATGTCTGAGCGACACAACTTCACCTCAGCTTGCACGCCATTGTATGCACTGATATCGAAAGCGGTCGCCCGGGTCTCATTCTGAGTCACCGTCGAGGCGCAGGAAGAAACACCATTACACACCGTGGTTGGGAAATAGCGCTTCTTCATGTAACAAATATCATTCGTACTGAGCGCTATGTTTCTGGTAATTATTTTGTTGTTGCCCTTCTGAACAATGGTCGGCTTGTTGACATCGCCAGGAGCAACCGAAAAGGCAAATGAATCATAGTGCATGATTGAGCGGAAATCGTAAGGGCCATTGTCAGTACCGACGTACGTGAGACTGTATTTATTGAAATTATGAATCATTGCGCTCATCACATTCGCAGTGTTGATAGTAACGAAATTATCTCGATCAACTCGTGTCTGTTCATGAAAGGCGCCCAATGCATGACCGATTTCGTGAATGGCCCCGGTGGAGTAACAAGCGGGAGCCAGTTGAATGACCTGTTTGCCTCCCACTTTTCCAATCGATGAACTGCACCCTGTCGAGGGTTCAAAGCTCACGTAATCTGACTGAGTGCTTCGCGCGACGAACTTGATATTCATCGCTGCGGTCCACCTGCTCATTGCAATGGTGACGGCCTTCTTCGCTTCAGAAGACAGGCCCGCACCGAGCGCATAGGGCACGGTGACATACCCACTCACTACCGGCCACAAAAAGCCCGTTCGGGTAGCGAGTTCTTGCTCACTCTTCGCCTGGGCATTCGCATTGACTGGCTCAACGATGATGTCACCTTCGACGATGGCATAGCCTTCGTCGTTGAGTGCGTATTCTGCCTCGACGACTTGGCCTCCCATCAGTACCGGGCCCGACTTCACTGTTTTGCTCGGCTCGACTTCGGAAGTCTCAACTTGACTGCCTGGGCCGCAGGCTGATGTCGCAATGACGAGGGTGCTGAAGAGAGCCACGCGAAAACAATTGGGAGTACGAGGTTGCTGCTTGTGCATGATGCTTCCTTTTTTTTGGAGTTTGAAGACGGCAGATTCAACGTGCCGCGATTTGGGCCTGCAACTCAGGGGCCTCACTGCGCGATTCTTTCAATTGAACCAGTTGGGCCGACAGCGTCAGGCCAGGTATGGCCCAATGGGCCATCTCTTGCCGAAGAAGCGGCAATCGCTTCGAGTCGAAAATCGTAGCGCGAAGCTACATGTCAACCAGACTCATCATGTTGTCCCTGCTGTTTTCAGCCTGCATACACGTTCGAGAGCGCCCTGAAGCTTCTTTCGAGCGCAGAGCGATGATTGCCCTTTCTCAAGATGTATTGGTCGAGCGCGAAATACCCGCTCTCGAGCATGAGAATCTTTTGCAGGCCATCGCCCAGGCTCAAAATCTCGTTGAGAACTTGGGAGCCATCAGAAGCAATGTTCCCTTGAGCATCTTTTGCAAAACGCCCGCCTGCGCTCTTTACTTTGGAGGCTACCTTCACCGCTCCATCGCACTGATGCCCGGCCAGACGCTCGCCGGTGCGACGTACACCGCGACCCGCCCAACCGTAGTGATCCTTCAGGGCGATATTGCCTCAAAGGCAGACATTGCCCATGAATTCATACACCATGAGGTATTGCACAGACTGCACGGTACGTCATTGCCGACGTGGTTTCACGAAGGCGTCGCAACATTCATCAGTGACAATGTTCAATGCACTGACGATCAAGCAGCAGGCATAGACGACCTACAACGACTTGAACACGTCCGCGCATGGGCCGAGTACACCACTCAAGGCGTTGCCCAAAATGTCTACTGTCAGGCGAAGAGAGAAATCGCTCTCTGGGTGAAGGCTCACAGTTTGCACACACTTGTCGCCCTCATCGACGCGCGGAGCCGTGGGAATTCTTTTGAAAAACTTTACGGGCCACTGAAGACATGCGGCTCGGAGAAACGAACCCAAGTGGTGATGTCGACATCGACTGAGCTGTCAGATGACAAACCATTTTCGCTGTCATTTTGGGTCAAGCCCTCGTCAAACACAGGCGTGCTGGTGCACCTCTCTGAGAGTCCCATAGGGACGGGATGGTGTGCTCCAGTGCTCGGGTTTGATTCATCGCAGCGTCTGGTCGCTCAAATTCCTCACAATGCGCAGGCACGTTTCACGAAAACTTTGTCTTCAAACACACTTGATATCGGTGCTTGGTCGCACGTCGCACTGACCTGGAGCCCAGGAAAGAAACAGACCGTTTACGTCAACGGAACGGCTACCGGGGAAAGTGAAGCGGCCGCTTTCTTCAGCCCCAGTGAAGGGAACACTGTTTTTGTGACTTGGGGTTCAATGGGCTGGGGAGGAACGGGCGCGTGTTGGAATCCCGACCTGAAAGCTGTGCCCTTCGACGGAATGATGAGCGAAATGAAGATCTTCAGTCACCAGTTAGAACCGAACGAAGTTCGGGCCTTATCGAGAACAAAACCCTAAAGACCCGAGCTTTCGCTTTTCTAAATTGGTTTGCCTCGCTCCTTTTGGGTGTAAAGCAGGCGCATTCCACCTTCCTGGGAGACTTTTGACATGAAGCGTTTGGTTTTTATTGCAGTGTTAGTCAGCATCGCCGGGTGTGCCACCACGTCGGGCTCAAGCTCGACTGCTGAGAAGAAAACTGAGCCTCAAAAGATGGCCATCACCAACGTCATCCCCTTCGACGTCGCCTCGTGTGGTCCACGGGAACTTCCCCTTTCGCCCCTGACGGTCGAAGTGCTCACCGGAGCCATGCTTTCTTTGAGCCCCGCGACACAAGAGTGTTTCGTCGACTCAAGCATGCGTGACGGGCAGCCTTTTGATTTCAAGGCGAAGATGACGGTTTCAGAATCAGGCGTCGCCGTTGAGCTCACAGGCGTAGGCGCGTCTGACTCAGGTAAAGCGTGCGTTGAAGCTGCTTTGAGAAAGTTGCCGTTGCAAGCGCTCCCAGCGGGCAGCAAACCTGTCGTGGCCGAAATTCCCATCGCTGGCGGGGTTCAAGTCGTGCGAATGGGTGACAATATTGCCAACGACATCGCCGGTAAATTGCGTCTGGCGCAACCGACCTTGTGTGATTGCTATTCCAAGTTGGGTGCACTCCCTCCTCCTAATCTGAAAGCCGAGGTTGAGGTCGTCGCGGGTGGAACTGCCAATATCAATTTAGGTACACCAGATGAATTGACCACCTGTTTGAGCGAAAAACTCAAGCCGCTTCAATTTGGTGACGTGCAAGCGAAGCTGAACTGGCCGTTTCTGCTTAAGAACA
>JAYUVR010000164.1:0-47177 GCA_043753955.1 Archangium sp.
TGCCTTCACTGGCGCCATCGTCTACCTCCCTCCCGAAGCCAAAGATGTTGTCACCATGATGGCTCGGCTCGTGAGGTGGATCAAAGAGCAAACAGAGCTGCCTTGCCCGTTGGTTGCTGGGCTTGTCCATTACCAATTCGCGACAGTCCACCCATTTTACGACGGCAATGGGCGCAGCGCTCGATTGCTCACCACGTATGTATTGCACTTAGGTGGGTATGACTTGAAGGGGTTGTATTCGCTTGAAGAGTATTACGCTCGCGACCTTCAAAGGTATTACCAAGCCATTAGCGTTGGACCTTCGCATAATTACTACGAGGGGCGCGCTGAAGCAGATGTCACGGCTTGGCTCGAATATTTTGTCCAGGGCGTGGCCGAGGCGTTTGAGAAGGTGTTGAGTCAAATGGAGCGCTCTAAAACCTCGGTAGATGAATCGGAACGACTGCGCAAACTCGACACCAAACAACGCAGAGTGCTCCAGCTCTTTGAGGAATACGAGACGGTGACAGCGAAGCAGGTGGGTGAGCTGTTTGGGTACAAGCCAAGGACGGCAACTGCGCTGTGCTCTCTTTGGGTGAAAAGTGGCTTTTTTGTGGTTGTCGACCCCTCCAAGAAGGGGCGGAAGTATTCACTTACACAATAGTCATCCCTCTCCATCGGCTGACGAAGGTATTTTCTTAAAATCTACGGCCTTTTTTGCCCTGCCCCTACCTTGCGAATCGTTGCATCGAGGGTAGCTACCCGCGCTTTGAGAAGTTTCGCAAATCGAGTCTTCATTTCATTTGGCAGAAAGCACCGTGAAAGCAAATCAAGCGAGGGAACCATCGCGGCCTTCATCTCTCCGAGAACTCTGATCGTCGCCTTCGCCGGAAGACCGCAATATTCAGCGAACGCCATCCATCGACGGGGTGTCACCAGACGTCGAGTTCCTCCGACAGGGAGCGCAAGTTGGTCGCCGTCAATCACCAAGTCTGTGCAGAATAAATCGTACGCTAGCGAGAATCGGTAGAGGCCATCTGTGCCCCGAAGCAGCGACAAGTTCTTGAGGTGCATGTCGCCGTTGCCGGTAACCCAGGCGAAGAGTACCTGGCGAAAGAAGGCCAGCCCTGCCACTCCCGGCTCGGCTGCATAGCGTCGAATAAGTCGCATGCCGAGTTCCGCAGACCCTTCGTATTTTTGCTTGGGCGCCAACTCAGCCAGCTGACAAAAGTCTTCTTGAAGCAATTTTACGCCGTCTACAGTTCGGTCAAACCGGCGCACCAAATAAGCCAAACTGTTGTCGCGGAGCCTGACCAACCCATGAGGCGGAACGACGAGACCCGCCGCGCTCGCCATACGCATGGTGACATGTTCATTTTCGGGGAGATGGGGAAAGACCTGCGCTTGGGGCTTCAAGATGAAGTGCCCCCTTTCCATTGCCACTCTGAGCGTGGCGCGATCGGCCGTGAGCCCCACCGAGACCTTTCGTTGAACGCCCGACAGCGACGTGTGCCCCACCATCGCTTGGGCCAACGTATGGAATTTGGCGATCTCCAAGTCGATGGTTGGAATACGCGTGGAACCGAAAAGTGTCTTCGCGCATGCCGGGTGATACTCGCTCTCGCCGTCAACATCCTTCAGGCAGACCAGACAGCGAGCCTTCATTGTATGCCTTTGGTGGCGTCGATGATTTCTACCGCGCCAATGCAGTCGCGACATGTCGCGAGCAAGAGGCCTAAAGCGTCGTCCTTCGAGATTTTGAGTTTGGTAGTACTGAGTTCAAGCAACCAGCCTTCGGGAAGGAGGTTCGCAAAAAATGGATGGAGGTCGCGATGGTCATAAGGTTCTGCCCGAAGCGGAAGCGTGAGCGAAATAGGCACTCGTTCCGGTGTCATCAACCAGACGCTGTCGTAGGTGAATCGAGTACCAGTATCTCGTTCCTCAATCGTTCCAACTCGAATGCCATCGAGCTGAACGATTCCATGGCGATTGCTCATGGCGCGGGCTCCTCAACGCGAACTGCGTCGATGGCACCGAGTGCTTTTCCAAAGACCGCCAGCACTCGGTTGACTACGTCCATGCGAAGAGTCGCCTTCCCTCGCTCTATGTCCCAGACCACGCGAGGGCCAACTCCGGCTAACTCAGAGAGTGCGCGTTGTGTCAGGCCCGCGGTTCGACGGCGCTCACGAACGAGGTGCGCAAGCACGCTTGTTGTCCGATCGGGAGAAATATGGCCAGAATCCGGAGTTCCAGAGCGCCTACTCGAGGACATTGACTCATATTTATCCCGATAGGGATATTTATTCAACTTCGAACTCAGTGGAGCCTCGAGAGACCCTCCCATTCTATTTTTTCTCCCGATAAGGATAAATACTCTGCCCTCTGCGAGGTGCGAGCGTCGGTGCTTCAACATAGTATCGACCACTCCCAAGGCAGCGCTGGCCGGCCTGAACTCGAAGCTCTTGGCGCGGTTCGACAAAGCGTGCTCAAGCACAAACCAGACATCGCCTAGAAAAATACAACAAGGAACACGGGGCTCGTTAACAAGTGCCAGCCCAGGTGAACCCTTGATTCATAATTTTGGAGCTCAGGTTCCACCTCAATGTTGAAGAACAACCTGAAGGCGTTGAGGAGCTCAGGAATCACCATGCACGGCCATTTGACATCGATTGACATCTCTCGAAACTCGTGGCGTACAGCGCCCGCCTTGATTCGGTTTGTCATTTTGATTCTGACGGCGCATGCTGGAGAAAGCCGGCCTTGTCCCCACGGGAGGCGCCTGTTTTCACAGTTCAGAAGAATGTGCTTCCCCTCAGGACGCCTGCGTAGGTTCCACCTGCCCGAGGCGCTGTCAAAGTACCGCTCTGGGTGGCCAAAACCAACCATGCCGGAGAGTGGACCGTCTTACAGCGTGCGACCCGGGCTTGTATTGCAATCAAAATGAAACCTGCGAAGCCAAGCATCCGCCAGGAGCTTCATGCGATGGGTGGGACGGCTGCCACTCAAGCTGGTGCGAGTTCGGGGCTAATGGCTTCACCTGCGTCGCTTATCCCGGACCAGGGTCTGCGTGCCAATTACCTCAATCACCTGGGCCTCACTGCTCTCCAGACACATATTGTGGAAAATATGACATCTGCACCGTGCCGACGAAAAAGGTCAACGCACCATGTGTCGGTTACGACGGTGAATGTCTAGGCCCCTCTCGAATGCGTTCAAGGAAAGTGCTCTACCCCGGGAAAGGTCGGCTCCGTCTGCACCACCTACTCATGTGAATCGCCGTTGAGCTGCGACGAAGTGCTTCGCACTTGCCAAGAGATTCTGCCTGCGAAAACGGGCGAACCGTGTACAGATTCCGCACACCCCTGCGAACACCCTACCCTCTGCATCGGGAAATACATCAACGTCGATGGTGGAATGGGAACTCAGGGCACATGCAAAATTCCCCAAGTGGGCGACACGTGCGCCTCGGCGGCTGAATGCCCTGAGCATTTCTTCTGCAATGACAGTCATCTCTGCGCGGCGGCCACTGCGGGGGGCCCATGCGCGAGTTCCTCAAACTGCAGAGCAACCGAGTACTGTGGCTCGGCAAACACATGTATCTCGCGGTTCGCGACTGATGAACACTGTGACATCGGCGTTTCAGATTCGTGCCTCACCTTGAATGACGTTTGCAATGTCTTTCCAAATGACACCACACCGCGTTGTCACCCTTGGGTTGGCTTAGGAGAAGCCTGCAGCTCAGACGACAATTGCTACCTTTCCTTCGTTTGTCGCACCAACGTGTGCGTCCCCAGCGGTCCTCCGGCGTGTGCTTGAACGGAACGTGCCGCGCCGCCACGTGCCAGTGAGTTTCAGTCAGTGGCCACTCACTCTGAAGAGAGCCATCAAGATCTCGAACAAAATGAGCAACACCACCATCGTCTCGAGTGTCAACGCTCGGCCGGTGTCTGTCTCACCCTTCAGCAGACCATACGCTTGCTGAAGCAACCGGTGTTTGCGCGTCACTTGTTCTGTCCATCGAACGATGCGCAGCTCCGTCATCGCGGCCTCATAGACACGCGCTAAATAGACATCGCCTACAATCTTGAGCGAATTCTCAACGCGCTCGATGAACTCAGACAACTCAATCAAAGTCTGCATCAGCTCACGCGCGAGACGCTTGTATGGGCTTGAGAGCAACGAGGCCTGCTTTTGACCAACCACATCGTACATGCGAGCAAGCTCAGTATCGAGCACCGCATCGAAATACCTCAACTCAAGCAGCTGTGCGTTTGCAATTTCCAACAAGTCGACGATGTCTTCGCTGCCCGAAGGCTCATAAACAAACGCGGAATTCCATTCGACGATGGCCAAGTCGTACGGTGTGTAGCTGAAGTGGTGCTCGAGCACTTCTCGTTCTTCAGCGAGGGACAACGTCTCTTTTTCCCCCAAGAGTAAGCGAGCCAAGCCCGGCGACTTCAATACGTCTTCAGCAGTAGGTTTGCCTTCTAATTCGCGAACAAAAATAACAGTGTACCCTTCATTCTTTTCCCACAGATGTGGGGCTTCAAAATGATGCGCCAGCAGCTTGCGCAACTTGCCCACTTCTTCCAAAGCCAGCGCATCGACGCTCTTGCTGTCATACACCTCGTCGGCAACCGGAATCAGTTCGTCGAGGTTTGAGCCTTTCGCTACCGGTACACGCACCGAAATAGAAATCGCGCCATGGTGAAAAAGCGCGGCACTGACTTTGACCTCGTAATTTTGAGTCGTCGCGCTCAACATGTGCGAGCCCAAGTCAACCAACACAGGGGGGTCAGACAATTGAATGAACTCGCTGCCCTCACGGCGGAGAGAGAGTCTTCGAATGTCAGCTCCGCCGGTGGAAATTGATACTCGACACCCTTCTAAATCGATGGTGTCGGCCACATCAAAAATACGAGTGCAGATGAGGTCGGCGTCAAGCAGCCGAAGCATGGTCACGATGTGTACCCCCGAATGACCAACCTAACCCGCCCCCTTGCCCTTCGGCATTTCATCTTTGAACTCAACTGCGATTTCGGAATGCACGGTTGCAATCAAAAGTCGTCGAAACGATACGCGCGAGAGGCGAAGTTGTAGAAATTCTTCATTTCCCTCGGCGTACTCGCCATTGGCCTTGACCTTGCTGAAGCGTGCATCAGCCACTTCGGCACGAACAAGGAAAAAGTCATGAAGCTGTTTCGCACGCTCGTCAGCACGTTGGTTCTTGCCGGTTGCGGCCCTACTCTGGCTGACGAAGATGAAGTCACCACTGCCAGCACGAGTGAAGCACTGACGTGTTCATTCTATTCTGAAAATTTTGATGACTCCGTAGCCAACGAGGGAACCTTTTCTACGCATGCCGTAGGTTGGTGTGACACCTATGTGGCAATTGCGAGCAACACGCCCCCGTGTTTGCCAATTGGGAAAACGTTGCGAACTAACAGCGGGACCCTTGACCCGACGATTTGGGTTCGTCGCGGTAAGACCAGCTGCACCGGCGTACGCGTGACGTATTCGTATTACCAATTCGCAGATGCCGCGACGAGCCTGACCTATTCAGCGTCGGGGGATATCACCGAGAGCTGCGAGAAGAGCGGCGCCTTCAGCACAGCCACCCTGAACACCGGCACTCAAGTGTGCCAATCGAAGTCTGTGTTGATTCCCTTTGGGACTCTGTCGAGCAACGACAAGAGCCTCTACATTCGCTTCGAGCACCCATCGACCAACGTAAACGCCATCTGGTTCGACAGCGTCACGCTGGCCATGGAAGGCTGCAGCTGCTGACAGCTATTGCCCCACGGGGCGAGTCTTGTGCTCCCAGACTCCACGGGCGCGAAAGACGCGTTCGACATAGTCGGCATGAAGCGCGTGCAGTGGGGCCGCCACCGCTTCGCCTTCAAGCAGCTCAATCGCTTCGGCGATGGCTTCGAGGGTCGAGCGGCCGGCTTCAAATTTCGACTCACGAAGCCGAAGCACCTTCGTACTCTTCTGCGGTAACGCAAGTTTCGGCGCGTCACGAAGCGAAGGCAACTTGGTGAACATGCGACGCGTTTGGCGCCAAGTGCCATCGAGAATGACGAGCCGAGTCACCGCTTCTCGATTCCAAGTTTCAGTCTGTTCGCTGGGAAACAGCAGATGCGTGCCGGGGTTCACTTCAGCAGACAGCATGCTCTTCGCAGGTTCGGAATGTTCCCCAAATTCGAGCACGCGCATCTTGGGCATGGCCAACGCCGCGATGCGAGCGGTGCCGGTCGATTTCCAGCTTTCTCGCTCATGCCGCACCACCAGTACTTCAGTGCACGTGGTGACGATAGGAAGCGCAGCGCAAATACAATACGCCTCGAGAATCCAACAGCGTTGGCAACGACCGGGTTGACCTTCGGTGGTAAATGACCGCACGACAAATGCGCTCATACCTCACTCAAGCGGGCGAAGAAGGGCACTCTTTGGAAAACAGCGATTACTCGCCGGGCTGCTCGTTTTAGTAGCTTCGCAATTTTTGAAATACCTGGTCGCCTCGCTGCCTTTTGTATTGAAGTCGTGCAGTGGATGAAGAATGTGCCACTGCGGCAATTTCTTGCGTTTCACTTTTGAAATGAAAACCCAGAGTTCACCGCCAACCGGCTGAATCCTCATCTGCTACTCATTCGGCACAGCGGTTGCTCATTGCGTGCTCCGCCGAGCGATCGTCTCGGAAAAACTGGGAGATTCCATACATGAAAAAGATATCACTGCTTCAAAATACGTTCTTTGGTGCTGCACTTTTGGCTGCCGGTTGCACCTCAGGTGTAAACGAATTGGAAATTGAAGAGCCCGGCTATGTACTGTCGGAACTTCAACAAAAACCAGGGTTCCAGCGATGTTCGACGGTTGAGCCAACAGCAGCTGAGAAGAATGCCATTGAGGCCAAAACGGCCGAACGTGCATCTCAGAATAGCAGTCTTACCGCTGCCGCAGCCGCGACAGGTGCGACCATCAACGTCTTTTTTCACGTGGTGAACAAGGGTCCCAGCGTCACCGACGGCAATGTCACCGACAAGATGATTGCTGATCAAATCGCGGTGCTCAACGGAGCTTACGGTGGCGGCGGTTGGAAATTTGTTTTGAAGACGACCGACCGACTGACCAACGCCAGTTGGTTTAACAACTGTCAGACCACTTCGGTTCTCAACGCGATGAAATACAAGCTCTACCAAGGCAGCGCTGACGACCTCAACATCTATACCTGCGGCCCCACCAATGGCTTATTAGGCCGCTCTTCATTCCCTTGGGACTTTGATGACCTCAACCCTGAGCTTGATGGCGTGCTTCTGCTGCATTCCACGTTGCCCGGCGGTTCAGCAGTACCGTACAACCTCGGAGACACCGCCACACACGAAGTGGGTCACTGGCTTGGCCTGTACCATACCTTTCAAGGTGGCTGTGCTGGCGGCGACTCTGTCTCAGACACCCCCGCGGAATCGTCACCCGCTTTTGGATGCCCCACGGGCCGTAATACCTGCACTGCAACTGGCAATGACCCCATTACCAACTTCATGGACTATACAGATGACGCCTGTATGACTTCCTTTACCGGGGGTCAGGCCACGCGGGCCAATAATTATTTTAAGACGTATCGCGCGGGGAAATAACGCTTCGTCAGGACATTCGTGTTGACGGAGCGGAGTTCGCTCCGTCAACCTTGTGTAAGGAGGGGAAGTACGCGACGTACTCGTGCGCTTCGGGTGCGGCACCTTCCAAAGGTCTCTGTCCGTGAAACCGCGCCCCGCTTGCCCAGCGGTGGAATGTACGCCCAATAGCGTGGGGCAGTAGATCACTCTTCATTCAGTCAATGAAAGGAGATTTCCCGTTCGGCTGACAAGTGACGCCGCGTGCCCTCTTCGGCTGCATCTCTTCTTGCATTTTGTGACGAATTCAACGCACCTCTTTTAAGCCATGATTGACCTCCGCAGCGATACGGTAACCAAGCCCACTCCAGCGATGCGCGAAGTTATCGCCCATGCCCAAGTAGGTGATGACGTCTTTGGAAATGACCCCACCGTCAACACCTTGCAAGAAATGTTGGCACTTCAATTCGGCTTTGAAGCGGGTCTCTTCTTCCCCTCAGGCACTCAATGCAACTTGGCCGCACTGATGACGCACTGCCAGCGAGGCGATGAATATCTCGTCGGCCAACAAGCCCACACCTACGTGCACGAAGGAGGAGGCGCCGCAGTCTTAGGAAGCATTCAGCCGCAACCAATTGAACATCAACCTGACGGCACCCTTTCACTGTCTTCGATTGAAAAGGCAATCAAACCGCCCGACGACCACTACGCCCGAACTCGATTGCTCACGCTCGAAAACACCTTTGGCGGCAAAGTACTCCCAATCAAATACATACATGAAGCCACAGCATTGGCTCACCAAAAAGGCCTTTTCACCCATCTCGATGGCGCACGAATATTCAATGCCGCTGTGGCTCTGAACGTCGAGCCAAGTCTACTGGTGAAAGGCTTTGATTCAGTCTCGGTATGCCTTTCGAAAGGGTTGGGGGCGCCGGTGGGCTCGGCTTTGCTCGGCAGTCGCACGTTCATTACGCAAGCCCGACGTTGGCGCAAAGTGCTCGGCGGTGGCATGCGACAAGTAGGCATTCTCGCCGCAGCTGGAATCTATGCCTTGCAACATCACGTTCCGCGGCTGGCCGATGACCACCGCAATGCAAAATCTCTCGCTGATGGCATCCGTCATCTTCCGGGGCTGCGCATCGAAGAACCAGAGACCAACATCGTGTGGGTTGACCTCGAACCATCTCTCGCCGGCAAACTGGTGCCCGCTTTAGCCAAACGAGGCATTCTCGCCACGGGCTCAAACCGCGTACGTTTTGTCACCCATCTCGACATCAGCGCCGCCGACATTGAAAACACGGTGAAAACCATTCAAACAATCGTCTCTTCAGGCGAAATGAAAACATGATTCACAATGATGTTTTGCGCAGCATTCGCTTTATGCTGAAAATCAATGACAGTGCGCTCGCCGCCATCGCCGGGCTCGGAGGCAGTTCTATCACCGCCAAAGACCTCAGCGCTTTCCTCAAGCGAGAAGATGAGCTGGGTTATCAGCAGTGCCCTGAGCCGGTGATGGCGCAATTCTTAGATGGCCTCATCATTCACCAACGAGGCGTCAATCAATCTGGCGTGGCGAGAGCGCCAGAAAAGACAATCACCAACAACACCGTTCTCAAAAAACTGCGGGTCGCCTTTCAACTCAAAGAAGAAGACCTCTTGACGTTGATGCAAGACACTGGCTTTCAAATTTCACGCCCTGAATTAAGCGCCCTCTTCCGCAACCCCACGCATCACAACTACCGGCCTTGTGGCGACCAAATTCTCCGTAACTTCCTCAAGGCGCTCACCGGCCGTATTCGCGAGCCTACTTGAGCGCCTCAATGTACTCGCGCTGAAACTGCAGCACCCGATTGAGCGAGCGACCTGAATCACGAATGGTCCACTCTTCAGTCAACGTGTTCGAGGCGAGGCTCACCGTCAGTGCTTCTACGCGAGGGTTCTTCGCGACAGCTCCAAAACGAAGCCCACCCACGTCGACGCGATTGAGTTTGAATTGCTCTGTCCCACTCGGGCCGTAGTGTGTTGCCAGCAAGGCCGTGCCTTCGAACGCATACATGGTGACCGAAGTGATGTTGGTTTTTTCTACACCGCTCGCTGTCTCGAGCATCGCACTGCCGCCGGCCACCAACCGCCAAGTGACAAATTGCACACTGCCGCCCTTCACATCGGTCTTCCACATTCCATCGAGTTGCTTGAGTCGATTGAACGCTGCAGTGGTATCCACCGCAACCGTCTTCGGTGGAGCAGCAGCGCTCTTCGGTGGGGGAGCCGTCATTAGTGCCGCAACAAAAAACGCGAACCAGTGCATGTTTTAAGCTCCCCTCGTACAAGCCTCTTACCCTACGACGAACTACTGCGCTTTTGATGGAGCCGACAACCGGCTAAAGGCCTCTCATGAAAATTTTCCTCATTGCGCTGACCGCAGGGGCATTGACCATACTCTCTTCTTGCGCTCCCGAGCCCTTCGATGCGGCGCGAGTCAAAGGAAGTCAGCTGCTGCAAAAGAATGAATTTCAGGCGGCCGCTGCTGAATACGAAAAGTCTCTCGAGCTCAAGCCCGACCAAGACGTCAAAGTGTGGGAACGCGCTGCCTACGCCAATATGAAGGCCGGGAAGTTCGACCGCGCCGCGGAATTGCTTGAAAAAACAGTCGCTCGGAGACCCGACGCAGCAGCAAAACTCGAGACTCTTCGCAACATCGCTGGAATGTATAAACAGGAGGCAGGCGACCTCGAGAGTGCCGAGAAGTACTTCCAAAAAGCGCTCGCGCTCGACCCTAAAGATGAGCAGTCGTTGGGTTGGTTGGCTGAAATTTCTGCTCAGCGAGGCGGTGCGCGGCAACAAAATGCTGACCCCCAACCCGAGCATCTGCAAGTTGCACTCGAGCGCTACGATGCAGTGGTTGCGGTCAACCCCAACAAACCCGACACCTACATCAACAAACGAATCGTGCTGATGAAGTACATGGACTACCTGACGAAGCTCAAAGTCTCGCTCTTGGCAGATGCCGAAAAGCAGAAAAAAGACAAAGAGGCATTTGAAGACTTCCAGCAACAAGCAATCGACACTCAAACTCGCATCGACGAGCTCAAAGCGATGTTCGACGAAGCCACCAAGAAACTCGGGGAAGCCAACAAGGCGGCCAAAGCCGCCAAGTAATTCGTCAACGCTTCAACCATTCTTGAATGGGTTTGTAGGTACGGGGTCTGCTGGCCTGTGCTTCGAGTGCACCCACTCCCATGCGCGCAGCTTCGATGGTGGTGAAGTACGACAAGCCACGGGTCAGCGATTCTCTGCGAATGCTGTACGAGTCAGAAATCTCTTTTTTCCCCGCGGTGGTGTTGATGACCAACGCGATTTCTTTACTCACGATGCGGTCGACAATGTGCGGGCTGCCTTCACGCACTTTGTTGATTCGCTCAGCGGGAATGCCCTTGCGAGCCAAATAGTCGAGCGTGCCCCCGGTAGCACACAAGGTGAAGCCTAAGCTGCGAAGCCGCTTGGCCAAATCGACCAACCCTGGCTTGTCGTCATCTTTAACTGAGACGAATACCACTCCACCTCGAGGCATCTTCGAGCCCGAGGCCAGCTGCGACTTCGCAAAAGCCGCGTGCACCGAAGCGTCAAGGCCCATGACTTCGCCCGTCGACTTCATCTCAGGGCCCAAAATGACGTCAGTGTTGGTGAAGCGCGCAAAGGGGAACACGCTTTCTTTCACCGCGTAGTGCTTCATTTCGGGGTCGCTGGTGAGCCCTTGTTCCGCCAGAGATTTGCCGGCCATGCAGAGCGCTGCGATTTTCGCGAGTGGTACTCCGGTGGCTTTGGCGATGAACGGTACCGTACGCGAGGCGCGGGGGTTTACTTCGAGCACGTAGATGGCTTTGCCTTGAACCGCGAACTGCACATTCATCAGGCCGACCACTTTGAGCTCACGCGACAGCGCGATGGCGATGTCTTTGAGTCGCTCAATGACATCGGGCGCGAGCGAATGCGGAGGCATCACGCAAGCCGCATCACCACTGTGCACTCCGGCTTCTTCAACGTGCTCTAACACCCCGCCCACGATGCAGGCGCCGGTTTGGTCGCACACCAGGTCTAAGTCAACTTCGGTTGCCGACTGAAGAAACCGGTCGATGAGCACGGGGTGATCAGGCGAAGCGAGCACCGCTTCACGCATGTACCGCTCGAGGTCAGAACGGTCGTACACCACTTCCATCGCTCGGCCACCCAGCACGTACGAAGGGCGAACCATCACGGGGTAACCGATGCTCTCTGCCGCGCGGTAGGCCTCTTCGGGCGAACGCGCCATTCCGTTTTCCGGCTGCCGCAAGCGCAGTGCATCGACCAACTTTGAAAAGCGCTCTCTGTCTTCTGCTTGGTCGATGGCGTCGGGCGTGGTGCCTAAAATAGGTACTCCAGCTGCTTCGAGGGCTTTGCACAATTTGAGCGGCGTCTGCCCTCCAAATTGCACGATGACACCCAAGGGTTTCTCGCGATGAATAATTTCCAAGACGTCTTCGAGGGTGAGGGGCTCAAAATACAACCTGTCTGAAGTGTCGTAGTCCGTCGACACTGTCTCTGGGTTGCAATTCACCATGATGGTTTCGAAGCCCGCCTCACGGAGCGCAAAGGCCGCGTGCACACAGCAGTAGTCAAACTCGATGCCTTGACCAATGCGAATGGGCCCACTGCCCAAGATGACTATTTTTTTCCGCGTCGTGGGAGGCGCCTCATCTTCATCTTCGTAGGTTGAATAGAGGTACGGTGTGAAGGCTTCGAACTCGGCGGCGCAGGTGTCGACGCGTTTGTAAACCGGGCGAATATTTCGCTTCCAACGCGCTTCACGCACCACACTTTCAGCGATGCCGAGCGCTTGAGCCAATTGTCCGTCAGAAAAGCCGCGGCTCTTGAGATGCTTGAGCTCAGCGTCGCTCAATTTTTCGAGTGAGCCCTTCGCGGTCACCTGATTGAGCTCTTCAACCAACGCTTTGAACTGACGCAAAAACCAAGGGTCCATCGCCGTGAGGGCTTGAACCTGTTCGACGCTCATTCCCACTTGGAATGCCTCAAAAACAACCCAAGGCCGTTCTGGTGTAGGAATGCGCAAAAGCGATTCACGCTCAGCCGCGCTGCGTTCGAGGGCTTGCTCTCGAGTAGGAATGGGGAATTTGCCCTGCTCGAGCGAGCGAAAGGCCTTTAAATACGACTCACAGAACGTGCGGCCGATGGCCATCACTTCGCCCACGCTGCGCATCATGGTGCCCAAGGTGCGCGGGCTCTTCGGAAATTTCTCGAAGTTAAACTTGGGAACTTTCACCACCACGTAGTCGAGGGTGGGCTCGAAGGACGCCGGCGTATCTCGGGTGATGTCGTTTTTGAGCTCATCTAAGGTGTAGCCAATGGCCAGTTTCGCAGCCACTTTGGCGATGGGGTAACCGGTCGCCTTCGAAGCCAACGCCGAGCTGCGAGAAACGCGTGGGTTCATCTCGATGACCACCATGCGGCCATCTTGTGGGTTCACTCCGAACTGCACGTTCGAGCCACCGGTCTCGACACCGATTTCTCGCATGATGGCCAACGAGGCATCACGCATGCGCTGGTACTCTTTATCGGTGAGCGTCTGCGCCGGAGCGACGGTGATTGAATCGCCCGTGTGCACGCCCATCGGGTCAAGATTCTCGATGGAACACACCACGATGCAGTTGTCTTTCGAATCGCGAACAACTTCGAGCTCGTACTCTTTCCAACCCAACACCGATTCGTCGATTTGCACCGAATGCACGGGGCTCGCGGCGAGACCTCCGGCACACAGTTGCTCGAATTGCTCTTCGTTGAAGGCCACCCCGCCTCCTGTGCCCCCTAAAGTAAAACTCGGTCGAATGATGGAAGGGAAGCCGAGCTCTTTCACCAATACCCGCGCTTCTTCCATCGACGTCGCGATGCCTGCGCGAGGCAATTCGAGGCCTATTTTTTCCATCGCCTCTTTGAAGAGCTTTCTGTCTTCCGCTTTGTTGATGGCTTCGAGCGAAGCACCGATGAGGCGCACACCGTATTTCTCGAGAATGCCCTGTTCAGCCAACGCCTTGGCCAAATTGAGCGCCGTCTGACCACCCATGGTGGGCAGCAACGAGTCGGGCTTTTCCGCCTCGATAATGCGAGTCGCCGCTTCGACTGTGATGGGCTCGATGTATGTGCGGTGCGCAAAATCGGGGTCGGTCATGATGGTGGCGGGGTTCGAATTGAGCAGCACCACCTCGATGCCCTCTTCTTTGAGCGCCTTGATGGCCTGCGTACCCGAATAATCGAACTCGCAAGCCTGACCGATGACGATGGGACCTGAACCGATGAGCAGGACCTTCTGAATATCTGGGCGACGAGGCATGAAACAGCCTGCTAGCCGACCCGGCGACCGGGCGGAAGCCGGTTTTCAGCACTCGACACGGCAATCGAGAAAACAGAGGGGAAAACGCTCGCCAGAAAACTACTCGATGTGAATGCTGACCGGCTCGGCAATGGAGCCATTGAGCGTGAGCCAGGCCACCGGCTGTTTTGGATCAACGGTTACAAAATAGTGAACGTTGGCGGTCAGAAGGTGACCATTGAGCGTGACTTGCGAAACCTTGCTCGCAGTGAACTTTAAGAAGCGAAACATGGGCGCGCGAACGGGGCCGGCTTTGGGGTTCACATTGAGGGTTGCCGCACTCGAGATGGCTTCGAGATCCCACGAAGCAAACAATGGGTTCCAAGAGGGAACAAAACCCAGGGGCGCGGTCACTTCAGCACCCACCGAGTGTTCGACGTTGGTGACCTGCTCGAAGGTCGCTTCTTTGGTGCGCTCGCCCACCACCATAAACACCGCGTAACTGACTTTGGGGTAGCCCGAAAATGTCTTCCCAAAAGCCGTCACACTACTGTTTCCAATAGCTCCGTAACTCGACCCCCAAGCAATGCGATGCGAGCTGTTGGTAAATTCGAGCTCATATTGATTGAGCTGAAAAGGCCATAACCAATCTTTTGGCAGTGAATTGCCCGGGTCGCTGCAATCAGGGCCTTTGGTGGCGCTCGTTTTATTCCAGCAACTGTCTTCAAGAATACCAGTCCCATAGTCGCCGCCGGCAATGTGTTGATTAAATGATTCGGTTTGAACCGAGCCCATTTCCGCATCAATTTGGTTCGACCACATTCGAACGTAGGGAACGGTATTGGGTGCGGTATAGTCCCACGGAGAATTCCACGTCAGTGGGCCTGAGCCAGTGGTGGTAAATCGATATTTATCACCCCAACCGATACCTCCGATTTCTCCTGGAGTTCCTTCAAAGGCCAACGTCCCATAGGGAGCTCGAGTATCAGCAGTGACTGCATTAACTGCTGCAGTGACATCGAAGGTGATTGCATACACGGGCGCGCTCCGGCCTGTTGAAAACGACCACCACACGGTGATACCCACTGGCCCGCCCATCGACATTTGCAATTTGAATTCATGAACCGAATGGTGTGTACCCGAAAGAATGGTGCGGAATGTGCCTGCGACATTCTGGGACAACGCGGCAGAACCTGCGTAGTGGTTGACCACATAGCCCCAACCATTCCAACCACTCGAATTGGTGCCCTTCGAGGTGATTGATTTGGTGGCGCTGCTCCACGTCAATTCTCGCAGATAGCCACCTTTTGAGCCGCCCGGGTCAGTCGAACTGTTTCGCACCAATGCTGCCGTGCGTTTTCTACAGTCACTGTCAAACCAACCATATCTATCAACGCGGTAATTGCTCAAATTAATATCGGCTTCAAGCGTCATGGGTTGACACCCAGTCGCTCCGAGAATGAGAGGAAGCATCCCTCCGTCCATGTCGACTGTGCCAGCGTCAGTGTCTGGTTCAGAGCCTGCGTCGAAAGGCTCTGCACCCCCATCCATGCCGGCATCAGAGACAATCATTCCGCCGTCTTGAGAGGTATTTATGCCGCCATCGCCGGTTCCTGCTGACTCCCCACAAGCGATGAGAAACACACACCCAAGCCAGCCGAAACGCGAATTCAGCATAGACATTCTCTAACGACACCCATGGGGGCTTCCCAGGTGATGAATTGAGGTTCACACTTCTGCAGGTGACGAGCCGCTCTTGACTCTTCTCTGCCCCGGAGAATCGTTATGGAACAGTGGAAAACACTCAAAGACTTCGTGGAAAAAAACAGAGATATGGTGTTCGAAACTGTGCGCATCTACCTCGGCCTGGGCCTCTTCGCCAAAGGCGTCTATTTTGTAAGCCATATCGGCAGCGTCTTGTCGTTGCTCGACAATGGGCTTTTGGGAGTGCAAAACATCATTCTCGCCCACGGAATCGCGTTTGCGCATTTGGGTGGTGGGCTGCTGGTTGCCGCTGGCCTTTTGACTCGTGTGGCTGCAGCCGTTCAGGTGCCCATCTTGGTGGGGGCAGTGCTCACGCTGCATATTCGCGAAGGTCTCTTTGGGTCTTCGCAAAATTTAGAATTTTCACTCTTGGTTCTGTTTTTGCTCGTTCTCACCACCATTCACGGAGGTGGGAGACTGTCGGCCGACCACTACCTCGCCAAAGACATTTCCCCACAGCCTCGCACTGTTTAGGCCTCAAAACGCAGGCTCACGCCTCGTTCTGGCTCGATGACATCACCTGGCCGCAAAAAAGCCTCGGTACAGGCGATGGCGTTGAGTTGTACCTGTCTGTCTGCAGACACTTCGAGGCGCCAGCGATCGACAGCAAAAAAGACAGACCACTGAGGGCTCCTCGAGCCCAATTCCAAATCGAAGACCAGCTCTGCAAGGCGAAAGACTCTTTTGAGATGTTTGCTCGGAGGGCCCGCACGAAACAACGTGTTTCGCTCAAGAGCAATGACGCGTTCTTTACCTTTTCTTTGCAAGGTGAACGTCGCTTCACCCCAATCGACAAAGAGTGTTTGGGCTGTCGTCGTGAAACGAGGGTGAAGCGCACGACGAGCCTCGAGGGCCGAGGTGAGCATTTCGACATCAGCAGGCCCGGTACCAGGGCCAATCGCCACCCGTTCGAGCAAAGGCCAAGCAGAGGGTCCGAGAATTTCAAGTACCCGTTTGCCCGCTTCAACTTGAAGGCTGCCGCGCTCAAAAGAGCCCACATCAACCGTCACCGTTCGAACGAAACGAAACTGCGGCTGTCGCAACATGGTTCTCAACCGCGCTTCCCACGGCACCGTGCTGTGCCAGGCACTCAAACTTCTTAAAACAAGCTGTGCGGGCAAACCATGAGCCCAGCGAACTTCTAAATCACCGCGTGCGGCGTCGCGCGCTAACGGACCCAGCCAACGCATGTTCTCTTGCGGAATCGGGTTTGACAACCGTTCACCGAGCGCTGCGCCCCGCTCAAGCAGCCAATCTGCGTAGACCGACCATCTCTTGTCATCATCTGGCTGTTCAATCAGCGCTTGTTCCATCTCGGGGTGGCGAATGTCTTCGACAGGCCGAAGCAGCAACCGGAAAGTGCTGCCTGTCACCACCTCAAAACAATCACCGTGGAAAAGCTCGACATCATGCACCGGCACACCGAGGTGAAAGACGCCGACTGAATTGCCCAGATTGCGCAACCACCAACGCCGGTGCTCGAAAAACACTTCACACGTGCCCTGCCCCAAGCGCAGCCCTTTCTCACTCAGCGCTACTCGTTCCCCCAGCGCAGGCCCCTGCGGACCCGAACTCATCACTTCAAGAAGGGGGAAGGCGGCCATGCCCAAACAGCGTATAGGGTACCGCGCGCTCATGCGATTTCTGTCCCTTTGCTTGTTGTTGACTGCTTCATTGGCTGCGCGCGCCGAAAACGTGCTCGCGCATCGGGTACCGGTCTCTCAGCCTCCTTTAGAGTCGCTGATGCGACTCACGGATGCGGAAGTCGTCTCTGACGGCGAACGGTGGGACGGCCCTGCAACCGCCATTGTGCCACCGGGTACTGTTTTGACGTGGGACTTAGGCTCTTCACAACCCGTGAGCGGAGCCGCGATTCAAGCTGACAACAATGACGACTACCTGGTGTCATTTTCAGATGATGGTGCGGTTTGGCGCACAGCGTGGAAGGCGGGGGCTATCGATGGCGCAGGTTTAAAAACCCGTTTCAGCACCACCACTCTGGGCACGACCCGCTTCATCAAACTCGAAATGGCCGGAGGTGACGGCCGTTACAGCATCAGCGAATTCGAACTCTTCAGCGGCCACCAGCGCGACTCAATGCTCATGCGAGCTCGATGGCTGCCTCAACGCCCGCTCGATTCTTCGTTTCTGAATTGGTTCGCAGCCATGGCCGCGTTGCTCGCATTCTCGAGTCGGCGTCTTTCGACTCCCGCCTTGGTTGGCTTGGCAGCGGTGGGCATCTCCATCACGGCCCATTTGGTTTTCCAACTCGTACCGCAGACGCCGGGAGCCACCGCTTCGCTCCCGTGGGCCCGCGCAGCCGTCGCACTCGTTGCCGCGGCGGCGGTCTTGCGAGAATGGCTTTGGCCTCAACGCTGGCCAGCACCCCCAGGCTTTACCTTAGGTACGTTGGGCCTCACCGCCACGATGGGCATGTGGTGTTTTCTCAATATGGGTATGCCGCAGTTCTACGACGCTGGCCAAAAGCAAGGCAGCTGGCTTCACCACTACGACATGCGAACGTATTACCCCATCGCCAAATACTTCCCCGAGTTGCGTTTTGATGGTGTCTACGCCGCCAGCGTGGCTGCGGTTGCGGATGGACAAAATCTAGACAATTTTACTCGACAGCCACTGCGAGACTTGCGCACCCATGCGATGACGTCAGTGGGGGAATCAAAGGCACACATTCTCGAAGTGCGAGCTCGATTTTCACCTGAACGTTGGGTCACCTTTCTCGAAGACACGACCTATTTTCGCAATGCCATGGGTGACAAGGGCTTTCTGGGTTCAATGAATGACCATGGGGGCAACGCCACGCCCGTTTGGTTTTTGAGTGCTCGAGCACTGTTCGCCTCTGCTCCAGCCAGCGACGCCACGCTGTGGAACGGAGTCATCGCAGACATCTTTCTTTTGGTATTGGCTTTTAGCGCATTGGGTTGGGCCTTCGGGCCACGCGCCGCACTGCTCGCAATGACCATTTTTGGCGCGATGGATTTTTACCAATTTGGGAGCAATTGGTTTGGCGCCACCCTACGGCATGATTGGCTTTCGCTGTGGGCCATCGGTCTTTCGTTATTGAAGAAAGAAAAATTTGTCTGGGCTGGAACCGCCTTCGCTTGGAGCGCGTGGATTCGGGCCTTCCCCGCCCTCACATTGGTCACCCTGACCTTTCCCGGAATCTGGGCCGCTCAACAGCTCTTGCGCGAGCGACGCCGCAAAGAGGCATGGGTGGCACTCAAACCCTTGGCTCGCATTGCGTTCGGAGTGGCGGCGGCCAGCGCAGTATTAGTCGCCGTTTCAACTTCTGTTTTTGGAGCCGAAGCCTGGGTGGAATGGCTACGTAAAGTGCAAATACTCGACCGAGACAACCATCTCAATAACATCTCTTTTCGAACGTACATCAGCACCGACAAAACGGTGTGGGTGCTGGCGTGCTTAGGTTCAATCGTCGCACTTTTTGTCGCCCTCCGAAAAGCCTCTTGGACCAACGCAGCAGCATGGGGCATCGCTCTCATTCCGCTCGTGTTCAACCCGGCGAATTACTACTTACACTCAGCATTCCTCTTGGTGACACTCGCTTCTGGCCATTCGAAACGCACTTTGTTCGTCTGGCTTGCATTGCTGGCCATGTGTGTGGGCTCGTTGTTCACCACCCTGTCCACCGATACCGCCAGACACTTTCAGCTTGAAACCCTTTTGTTCTTCGTGACGCTTGGGGTGCTGTGGGTCACTGAGCTCACTTCGCCTCAAGAGGCAGCGCCTTCCTGATGAGATGCGCAGTCCACAGCGCGTCAAGGCTGTACACGGCAAGCGAGACCCATATGCAAACAAAGGTGATGGCATGGGTGCGGGTGAATTGCTCATCGTAAACCAATACAGCCAAAAGAAACTGACCCGTCGGAGCGATGTATTGCATAAGCCCGAGCGTCGACAGACGTAACCGTTGCGCACCTTCAATGAACCACACCAGCGGCACTGCAGTTACCACCCCTGAGGCAATCAATAGCCAGGTAATGCTGCTATTTATGGTGCCGAAAGCCCCCTCACCCAAGGCGGCTTTCCATAACACATACGCCAATGCCAACGGAGTCAGCAGCGCCGTCTCAACCAACAGGCCCAATATCGGGTCGACATGAAACTTCTTTCGCAATAACCCGTACAAGCCAAAGCTGACGGCCAACGTCAACGACACCACCGGCACCTGGCCGTGCTCGAGGACTAAAAACAACACTCCGACAGTGGCCAACGCGACGGCTATTGCTTGGCGTTGATTGAGTGATTCCTTGAGAAAGACAACGCCCAGCACCACGTTGACTAAAGGGTTCATGAAGTAACCCAGGCTCGCTTCGAGCATTCGCCCGGCGTTGATTGCCCAAATGAACAACAACCAGTTTCCGGCGATTAAGGCTGCGGTGGTGGCACACACCAACATCAGTTTCTTTTGCGCGAAGAGCAGGCGCAATTGCGACCAACGCCGATTGAGCACCACCAGCGCGCCCAAAAACAACATCGACCAGAGTGCTCGATGACAAGCAATTTCAAAGGCCGGCACCACCTTCACCGCTTTGAAAAATACGGGGGCGATTCCCCATGAAAGAAAGGCGCCCAACGCGTAGGCGAGGCCAGCGGTCTGCCGATTGAGCAGCGCCATTTTATCGCCGCCCGATTGCCGGGCGATTGAGCAGCGCTTCGAGGAGCTGCCGGGTCGTCTCAGCCCAGGCCTCGAGTGCGGTCATCGCTGTCGATTCTCGTTCCGGGCGAGCCTTAGCCCAATGCACTTTCGGGTGCGCACCACCGGCATCAACCAACACGTCGGCAGTGGCGTCGCCTTCTAAACCCACGGGCATCTTCGTCGAAAGCACCACCACATGAGCTCGCTGTCGATGCTGCTCACGTGCGGCGCGCACCGCCTCGAACGACGATGATGCGTGATGGAAATGAACCTGCCCTCGCTCGCGGTATTCGCGCAAGAGCAACCCCATCACGCCCTCTTCTTCAGCGAGCGGGGCTTCTTCCCCTTCTTTGACAAAGGTGAGTTCGAATACCAGTGCTTGTGCACTGAGCCATTGCGAAAGCTTGCGCACCAATGCGGTGACTGAGCCCATGAGCCAGACCAAACGCTGGTACATTTCACCTGAGTCTTTGACCCGCGCGCGCTGCAACGAGGCGTCAAAGATGAGGGTTAAGACGCGCTTCTTTCGCACGGCCACTGATTCATCTCGCGCGTAATACAACAATTCATTTTCTACAAAACGCACATCGAAGAGGTCAGGTCGAGCATGGGGCTCATCTCCGTGTTCCATGTAAATGAGCTCGCTCGTCACCAGATTTTCCACGGCCCCATGAGTGCTGATGCTGGAAAAGCCACCTACCGGGTATGCAGCCTCAACTTCGAGCGTCGTCGGAGCGTCACCCTCATCGCCCATGTCGCCCCGCAATCTCGTCGGCAGTCGCTCGTCGACTGATTGAGCCACTTCAGCCAATTGAGCCAACGCAACGCGCGCTCCCAAGCCTTTGAGGGCGCTCAAATTTTCCATCAAAAAAACTTCGGCATCACTGAGCAATTCGCGAGTTCGCCGAGCAGCTTGAGCGAGTTGATTGAGCCCTTGGGCAACGCGTTTGGCGATGTCTTCGTCGTACAGCGAAGTGCGGCCCAACTCACGCACCTCATCAGGCAGTCGAGAGGCAAAGCGTCTCACCACGCCGGGGCTCACCCCGGTGCCTTCAGACAGCCTCAGCCTCGCAAGCAGTTGCGCAGTGATGAGCCCTACGGCTGCAGCTCGGTACTCTTTTGGCTGAGCAATGAGCGCTTCCGTCAGTCGAGTCCACCTCCGGTCTGCGAGGAGTCGGGCCAACACATGGTCTTCATAGCCGCGCAAAGCGTCACGAATCGAAGCGATGCCCGCGGCGGCTACCGGCAGCAGACGCTCGCCGTGAAGCAACGCGGTTAAATCGAAAGCCAACGTCGGAGCAGGCAGCAAAGGCCGCTCGCTGTATGCGGCCTCGAGGGCGCGCACTGACGTCTCGAACCAGGTCGGCGTGCTGGCCGCGTCGCGAGCGAGCACCATGGCCGCTGAAAGAAAAGCCTCTGCGTGAGCACCGACGAGCAGTTCATCTGACATCGTTTTCGAGCGTACCTTAACCTTCTTAAGTTGGGCCCTTGGAAGTTACCCTCGTGCGCAGCTCTGCAAGCGTGAGCATGACCGGACCAATGGTGATGTCATCGGCAGTAACCCGACGATGCGGCTCTTCACTCAGAACGAAACATTCTGCGTGCGGCACGTCTTCGCGAAAAGCGCGCAGCCCCTTGAGTTCTGAATCAGAAACGCGTTTCGACGCTTTTGCTTCGATGGCCAAAATGACACCGTCTGGGAGTTCGATGACAAAATCGACTTCAAATTTTGAAAGCGAACGCCAAAAGGAGAGCCTGGCATGCGGTCGATGGTAGGCAATCAAGGCGCGCAATTCACAATAGACAAAGTTCTCAAATGAAGGACCGTAGGCTGCGTGCCCTTCCTTAAGCCCGGCCACTTGGCGAAGAATGTTTGCGACTCCAACATCGAAAAAGAAAAATTTGGCTGAGGTTTGAGCTTTGCGTTTCACGGTCTTCGTGAACGGGGCAAGCAGCGTCCCCACGAGCGTGTCTTCTAAGAGTTGAAAATAATCGCGAACGGTCGAAGCAGAAACCTGCGCATCGTTGGCAACGTTGCTAAAGGTAACTGTCTGCGCTGTGCATAAGGCTGCCACTTCTAAGAATCGCGTGAACTGACTTAGGTTTCGTACATGAGCCTCAGCTTGAATCTCTTCGCGTAAATACAAATCAACATAGTCATGGAGCTCGTCCTCGCGCGACGAGCTCAAGAGAACCGGAGGCAGCCCGCCCCAAGCAATGATGTCTCGATAAGAAAGCGATATTTTCGCGTCTGACGAAATCTCATTCACAGTCAGCGAACAAAAAGTCCGAGCGCTCAATCTGCCTGCGAGCAAATTGGTTCCCGCTTTTTTGAGTTTCCGAGCGCTGCTTCCAGTCAAAATGAATTGCAGGTTCGGTCTTTCAAAAAGAATTCTTTGTACCTCATTGGTTAGCTCTGGCTGCCTTTGGATTTCATCGATGACAATCGGCTGGCCGGCGGGGGCAGCTCGCACGATTTCCTCAAGTTGCTCGGGGTGAGCCGTCAGTGCGCGATACGTCTTGGAATCGAGCAAGTCGATAAACAGCGCGTGGGGGAAGGTGGCGCGCAAGAAAGTCGACTTGCCCGTACGTCGCGGGCCCAGAAGGAACATTCCTTTTTTTTCTTGGGCGTTCAGCTCAAATTCTCGTTGAAACATTCACCGAAGCTACCGTTGATATTCGCTAAATCCAACGACAGAGCCGTGTTAATTTTTTTGATGCTAAGTAATTTCAGTAACTTAGAAAGACACAGTGGCACTTGGCTTTTAGCGCAACTGACGACGCGCAAGATTGAGTTCGCTTGTACTGAGCGAGTACCACAGCGACAGAGACAGCCCCAGCAGACGCTCGCCTTGAAGCAACACTCTTAATCAAGCCAACGTGAGCGCAGGCAACAAGCCCCCTTGAAAGCAAATTCACTTCGCGGAGCAACAGCCGAAAAAGTTTGCACCGGAAGATGATGAGGGTTTTGGCTCATTCATCGTTGCCAGAGTCATTTCGAGAAAGAAGATCGCGTGAAAGTTGGCCTCATCGATTTCGAAACAGAGAAACTCTTGCGAAGCGCAGTTTGCCGAGGCTCACTTTTCTAGTGCTGTCTTGTCTGTCGTTATATTAGCCGCGAATATGACGGCATCCTTATCAAGTCGACCTCTCGGGCGTTAACACCACATTCGAGCTGTTTTTTCTTGTTTGGCCCCAGGGGCACAGGAAAAAGTACGTGGCTCAAGGCGTGCTTTCCCAAGGCCACGCGATTTGATCTCCTCGACGAATCGCTCTACCAGCACTTGTTGGCCCACCCAGGGGCCTTCGCTGATCGTCTGCGCCGCGAGCGTCCAGGAGCAAGGGTGGTGGTCGATGAAGTGCAGCGTCTACCGGGACTTTTGAACGATGTGGAAACCCGTCAAATAGGAAACGCGCTATTGAACACCGAATATCAACGACGGAGTCGTCACTTCACTCGAAAGCACAGACACTCGCGCCGTCAGTCCCGCCTCGTCGGCACAAGATGAAGCATCGGTAGGCGACACTCCGTTGACTCGAAGCGTAGCGAGCCAGCCTCGACCCCATGTCCCAAAGACACTGCGCCACTCACACCGTTCGCTGACGTCCTTGCAAGGTTGCGTTTCGTCTGTCTGGTCAATGAGGACTCGTTGATATTCAAAACCATACCCGTCAGACACCATATTGCCGGGCCTCCATTCAACGCCGCCACGGTTGCCTTGTCGGGAAAACGACAAGATGCTCCCCGCTTGCACTCGATTGAGATTTGAGTCCGGAAAGTAGACTTCGAATTCGGCAAAACCTCCTTTGGGGATACCGTTTCCACTAGCGCACAGGCCAGGAACATTGCCCGCGAGCGTTGCGGCCAGCGGCTCTGCACTGTTGCTCGCGAGTATTTTGGTCTCAGTCCAAATGATTCTATTTCTGTCGTAGACGCCGTTGGGTGGGTCGCAAATACCGTTGTTATTTTCGTCGACCATCGTGACTTCTTCGCCCTCGTCACAAATGTTGTTGTCATTCCAGTCGACGAACGGCTCGCCTTGGTCAACGAACGACTCTCCGAGGTCGTAGACGCCGTTGTTATTGGTATCGGCAAAATCTTCTTCGCCAACTGTATAGGCCATTACAGTGATGAGACCATCACGTGGGTTGCGCTGAAGCGGCCCCTCAAATCGAAAAGGCTCTTCACCGCGCGAAAACGGAAACTGAAAAGGCTTGGCGACAAACGGCGTAGTGCTCACCGGTGGCCAAGTTCCTCCTGCTGACAGAAACTGAAAGCGACCGAGGCCTTCGTCTGCATTGTTATTCGTGTAAGGCGCCGTGGTCACGCTGTTCGGTACTGCACCCGCTTCTGTCTTCAACAATACGTCAACCCCTGTACCTACTGGGTTGTTATTTCTATCGACCAGCCTGACCGTGCAGTTCACCGAAACCAAGAGCGGCGGCTGAGTAGATTTGTATGCGGGAACATTCGCTGTATCGCAATAGAGCACGGTACCCTTATTCGCCGGCTTTGCCGCCCGAATGGCTATCATCGGGCTCGATGCCTCGAGTTCGCCTGGAAATACAATCGCATGTATTGCGAATGTTTCGAGTTCAAACCCAGACTGCACACTGACAGTGACTTCACCGTCGGTGTCGGTCATTCCACGAGCTGCTTCGAGCGCCGCTCCCGAAGAAGGAGGCCAGAGACTGAACTGCACGGGTATTCCTGCACCGACAGCACCGCTTCCCTGCTCGACTCGAAAGGTCACCTCTGCAGTCTCGTGGTACCCACTGGTGCGAGCACCCATCAGTTTGCAATCTATTGAAGTGCCGCAGCGTGTTTCGACGTGAACAATTCGTGTCACGTTGACCATCTTCACCGGTGTATTCACTGACGTTGCGGTGAGCGTATGGGTAGCGGTGATGGTAGCCACCTCGGTCGACTGGTTTGGTGCTTCGACCAATTCAGTACTGGCATAGCCCAATGAGTCGGTTCGGGTCGTCAACGTGGTGGCGAGCCCTCCGTCGAACACGTTTCTCAGTAAGCCACTGGTTGTCTTGAATTGAATTTCTTGGTCAACCAGAGGGAATTCTCCCGTCCATCGCGCTTTCACATTCACCGCGTCTTGAGTGCCAATAAATAAGGTGTCTCGGTCGGCGAACAACGCGAGGTCCTGCGCCGTCAGGGCTCCTCCACCAGCGCCTCCACCGGCCTCACCACCTGCAGTTCCGCCACCTGTCTCACCACCTCCAGTTCCGCCACTTGCCTGGCCGCCCCCAACCCCACCACCTTCGTCGCCAGCATCGACCGCTGGGCAGTCAGTGCCCAGAATGGGATCACAGCGAAAGGATGTTGGGTTCCAACAAGCGGTCACGAACGCCGCGCTCAGAATGACCAAAAGAAGTCTCATGTCTCTGAAGTGCCCCTTGGAATCAAAGTGCTGCATCGAATGTGCAGAACAGAGCCAAATTGATGCTTTCCCTAACACGTTTAGCCAAAACCAGTGGCGAGATGAGTCGACCATTCGAGAGGGACTTTGGGGTCGGCGCTGACCTTGGGAACACTCGATGTCATCACTGAGTGCGTTGTCGGAGACCAACGCGCCCGGCACTGTTCAAATGGTCTCATTGTCGGCACCCATCGACGCACCGCCGTTGGCAAGTGGAGAGAGGGCGAGGGGATGGACTGATCTGATCTCAGTACGATACGAGGCCTACATGACCGGGCTTGGCGAGCGTGCTGCCGATGTTTACAGCGCGTGGGCGCTGCTTCTCTTGTTCGGGTGCATGGGCCCGCACTTGTTGGTGGCCGGTTTCTACATTTTCAAGTGGTGGCGTTCGCCTCATTCGCGATGGTTCTTCCTCATTGAGCTCGTCTATGGCTTCGTGAACCCGGTCGTTTACTTGCTCGTGTTCCAACCAGCGCTCTTCCGTCGTTGGACTCCGAGCTGGCTCCCTGGGTTGTGTTGGCTTGCCTGGGCCACCTATTGGAGCGCACGCTTCTTCGGGCTCAGATTCCAAGGCGAGAAAAGTCGTCAGTGGATTCGACGCTTTCTTTACTTCACTGTTCTATTGCTCGGGGGCATCACGCTCCGCGATGTCAGCGCTTCGTTCTGGGGTGCCATTACCGTCACCGCACTCTTGGGCGCACGTTTTGAGGACATCATCATCAGCGTCATCTGCTTTCCGCTCTACGCGCTGCCACTGATGGCCGCTTGTCGACACATTTCCACCACGCGTTATGACGAGACCTGGGCTACCAGTCGCTTCTTCGTCGCTGGGTTACCAGTCTGGGGGCTTGCGACGCTGCTCGTGCTTAGTGCTCTTTCCGTCGTCGCGACATTGCCGCGAAACACTGAGGAAAGCGTGCGGGAACTCCTCGTTCAAAACAAAGACACCATCATTGTGGTCTCTCGAGCGCACAATCTCGACCCAAGATTGATTGCTTCAATCGTTGAGGTCACTCAGCGTGACATCAACCGCCCATTCCTGACAGGCATCGAGGAGTTTGTGACAGACGTCTGGCTCACAGATGCGACGAGCCACACGCTTCTTGCCGAGGCTCTTGACCCATCGCTGGGCCTTTCACAAGTGAAGGCCCACACCGTACTTACCGCCTACGCGATTCGCGAACTCAGCGAGCCCGTTGCACCCAAGTGGTTGCGTAAAGACTACCGCTCAGTTCGTGCTCTCAATCGGCCGGTATTAGAGCGCTTGCCCACGCTCGAGTTTCTTCGAGTTCCCATTCCCACCGGCGACCGGTTACCGAGCAAGAGGGACGTGGTCACGGCCCTGAAGACGCCTGAGGGCAACCTCGAGTCTGCCGCTTTCTTGCTCGACCTCCTGGCAACGCAATGGGAACTGGCGAACGCGACCTGGTCAATCCGCTCACGGCCCGACGTGCTGGCAACGTTGTTCCAGTTGGGTTTTGACCACTCAGTTCCAAAAGCCGACCCCAAAGCCAACGACTTCGGAAAGCAGGTTCAGAAAGCTTTCGTGGAACCGTGGATGCAAACCACCTTCAATGCCGCCCCGACAACCCCGTAGCGATTTAGAGAATACCGACCGAGCATTCAGAGTCGACTGCCGTACACGTCGTCTATCCCCGCATCGAGCGGCGTCGCCACCTTCGGAACCGTTGCCCCCAGCCGTCGTACTGGTGCGTTCGTCATGCTCTTCGGCGGGCTGGCCACTGGGGTTTCCTCAAGGGGAGTCGTCGGTGTTGGTCGCGGCATCTCAAGATGCGAAACAGGCACCACCTCATCACCTCTGCGCTCTGTCGGAACAACAGCAAATTCCGACTGTGATGCACCCCTCACTGTTTTTTCGACGCATCCTTCTTGAGGAAAGACATGATGGCCCGTGTCTGATCATCCATGGTGGCGTGCTTGGCCAATCGGGACAGGTTGAGGGCCTGAAAGAGAGTGCTTCTGGCAGAGCGAACGTAGAGCTGATTGCGAAGGACGTGGGCATTGATACGAGCTCGTTCCCACACCCACACCTCTTTCACGCCCAGTGCGGCGTAGAGAGGCAGTTTTTCGATGCCGCCACCGGTCCAGCGGACTTCGATGGCGAGGTCGGGCACTGTTCGGTTGGCCTTCGGGCCCACGAGGTAGCATTCGTCTGGCTCGACCATGGCCTCGACAGACGCGCTGGACAAGGTCCAGGAACCAGCCGCTGTCAGGGGAATGCCTTCCGTCAATGCCCAGGCCTCGAGAAGGCGCGCAATGCTCTTTTTGATGAACTCATGATTCCAAGACGGAGACATAATCTCGAGAACACCTTCCCCATAGGCCATGCGGTTTCCGCTGATCTCGCCGCGAGCGCGAAGCATCGCCTGGGCGGCTTTCCACGACCCCAGAGGCAAGACCACTACGTGGTCGACGCTCTTCCAGTCGAGTGCTGGGGGCATGGGCAAGGGTTTCACGGGCAGAGCTTCTCGCGACCATCACGAATCTGTCAATGTCGCTGGTTGCTTCGGTGGGAGGCCAATTATACATGGTGGAGTCAGCATTGCTTGGCCATGTCCCACACTGGTTGAGTGGTACCAATGCGCGTTGCACAGCTCTGGATTTCAGATGACACTTCTGCGTCTTAAGGTCGCGCTCGTCGGACTTCCTCCTGCAGTCGAGGAAAACTCATGACGGTGAAAATGCATTATCAGAAGAGCTTGATCGCCGCTTTGAGGGTCTGCTCAGGCGTATAGATTAGACATGGAGCCGAAAATATGAGTTGTATGCCTTTCGGCAAAAAGACCAGTTCGCCCAATTTCTGACATTGGAGATCGACGCACACAATGCCGAAACCGGAAGGCTGACGCATTCAGAGTCGACTGCCGTACACGTCATCAATTCCTCCATCGAACGGCGTCGCGACCTTCTGAACCGTGGCCCCCAGCCGTCGCACTGGTGCTCTCACCATGCTCTTCGGTGGGCTGGTCAATGGGGTTTCCTCAAGATGAGCGGCAGTCGTTGGTATTGGCCGTGGCACATCAACAGGTAAAACAGGAGCCACATCACGCTCCGTCGAAACGACCGCAATTTGTGGCTGTGGAGCATTGAGAGCCAACGTGACCCCTATCGCCACGACGGCCAAAGCCAATGCCATTTTCCTCGGTGCGCGTGACGTACGCGGAGCACTTTCAACATGTGCCAGCACGTTTGCGAGCTCTTTCGCGCTCTGAAAACGGTCTGCAGGAACTCGCTGAAGACACCGACTGACGCATGCGCGCATCTGGGCAGAAATAAAACGGGGTAATGCAGCAGGTTCTGCATTGCGAATCTTCCAGGTGAGATCGACCAAATCGGTCCCCACGAAAGGCGGTTTGCCGCTCAGCAGTGTCTGCATAGTGCAGCCTAACGCCCAAATATCAGTGCGTGCATCGACAGCGGCACCCGGTGTTACTTGTTCTGGTGCCATGTACGCCGGAGAGCCCACCAACCCGCGCAACGTGGTCTGATGCAGCCCGTGCTCGATGTCTGGGTTGATAGACTTGGCGACTCCGAAATCGAGCACGACAAGGGTCTCAATCCCATCTGCTTTTCGAGCTGCGAAAAGATTACCCGGCTTCAGGTCACGATGAACGATGCCCAATGCGTGCGCTTCACCCAGCGCATCAAGGGCCTGCTGCATCAACTTTGCGACTTCTGTCTCTGGCAATGGCCCTTGACGCGTCACGCGAGTCTCAAGCGTTTCTCCCTCGAGATATTCCATCACCATAAAAGGGAGCCCCTTGGCCAACTGGCCGAAATCGAGCACGCGATTGGCGTGCTGTGACTTCAATCGAGAGCTCGCGCGGGCCTCGCGCAAAAACCTCGAAGCGACGTCGGCATCGCCAGCGAGCTCTGGGCGCACAAACTTGAGTGCAACCATGGAGTTTAGTCGAAGTTGTCGAGCCCGAACCACGACGCCCATACCGCCCGAACCGAGAAAGTTTACGACTTCATATTTTCCATCAACGACTTCGCCGATGGCGACGGGGCTCACCGGCGCAAGAAGCTCGTCGCGTAGACGGCCATTCACGGTGTTGGGGCGGGTGAGCAGTACAAACACCCCCCGGCAGGCCGTGCATGAATCGAGGTGCGCACTGAGTACTGCTGCCTGGGTTGATGACGAATGCCCAGCGGCCCAGGTAGACATTTCATTCTCATCAGGGCACGCGGAACGCATCGTCAAAATGGGCTCTACCTCACTGTGTTCTGATGGGAAATGGGCACCCATCGAATCGAGTTGCTCTATGATGTCGCCCGCATGAGGCAAGTATGGTTGGCATTCGTAGTGCTTTACGGCGCTTCAAGCGAAGCCCAGAAACAGCTCAATGCTGAAGAGGCCTTTTATCAGGCCCGCGCTTTGGCTTCATCTCAGCGCTACCCTGAAGCCTGTCCCCTTTTTGAGCTGAGTTATCAACTCGACCCTGCGCTCGGCACTTTGCTGAATCTTGCTGACTGCTTTGAGAAGGTGGGAAAAAACGTCGAAGCTTTTGCAGCCTTTAATGACGCCATTGCCTGGGCAAAACGAACCGGCGAACCACGGCGTGAACAGGAGGCGATGAAAAGAGCGAACAACGTTCGCACGCATCTCGTCTTTCTCACCATCGACATCGGAGTGCTCAAAACTCAAATATCGATTTTCAGTGTGCCCTCTCGAACTCTTATACAAAGCGTGTCGAGCGAATCTGTGGCTTACCCGATCGCACTTGAATTGGGCCGCTATGTGTTAGAATTGACCTCTCCTGGCTACAAGCCGTTTGAGAAGGTGCTCCACTTTGACCATTCAGGTGAAACCAATTTGGTCGCTCACTTGGAAATCGAAACTTTGCTCGTCGCTCTTCCGCAACCAATAGAAGTAGAATCCCGACACAAAGCAGAACCAAGCAACCGCTTGGCCGTCATTAGTCTCGCTGGAGGAAGCGTGCTCGCTGCAGCAGGTATCGTTGGGATCCTCTACAGCCAAGACGTGATGATTCGCGTCGCCCGTCAACAACCAAATCAACCCGACGCAGCCAACCCCACTGTAACCCGGGCGCAATTTGAAACAGTGAAGGTGCTCAATCCAATCTCCATTGGTAGCGCCGTTGTCGGAGTGGCTGGCATTGTCATTGGCACCGTCCTGCTTAGAGCTCAACCAAAGTTGACGATGACGGTGGCTCCCATTCCAGGCGGCATGGTGACTTTCGTAGGAGCGCAATTCTGAACACAACACAGCAACGCTTTAATGCCGCAGTGAAAGCCTGCCCTGGCATCAACGTCAGTGAGGACTCTTTTGTTCGTGTCTGGGAATCACTGCGGCCCGGCAATGACAACTTGGCCAAAGATGTACTTCTCGCTGCCGGCATCGCCCGTGGAGACACCGGTGCAATCCGCTGGCTTCAACAACAGATTCAAGGCGCGCTGGCGCAAATGCGTAAGATTCCTCAACATCTTTTTGCAGACATCGAATCAAACGTTCTCGAGCTCATCGCCGTAGGAAGCGCTTCTCGTTCAGCCCAAATACATAAATATGCCGCCCGAGGGGCATTGGCAGGTTGGGTTCAGGTCGTGGTGGCGCGAACTGCGCGCGAAGTGGCAACTCGGGCGGGGCAATGGAGCGACCTCGAAGTCGACGAAGCCATTCTGAGTGAACTCGCAATGAGCGAACCCTCGCCAGAAGTCGCTGCACTTCGCAACCGCTTCAGTGGCTTCTTAGGGCCCGCTCTAGCCTCAGCGACGGCGAGGCTCTCAGCACGCGAAAGGACGCTGCTTAAGCTTCATTACATTCAAGGCGTAGGGCTAGAAGACATCGGCCGCGCATATCAAGTACATAGAGCCACAGTCTCTCGTTGGCTGCTCTCAGCAAGACAATCATTTGCAGACTTTACCCGTGACGAGCTGTCTTCCCGCGCGAATGTACAACGTTCAGAAGTAGACAGCCTGGTGCGAGCGCTCCACAGCCAACTCGACATCAGCCTGCGCCGGGCGATGGACCAGAGCATTGAGTGACGCAGACGAACAGCAGCCAAGCCCGTTTTCAGCCGTCAAATTGCATAGTTTCTTATACAGTTCTGGGTTTACGAATCATGAGTACTCGAAAGGACTATTGAAATGAGCGTGTATGAGTCCATTCATCTCGTCGACACGGCGAACCTCGACTCGTGGGTGTCGCGCGCAAATGCAACAAGCTCGTTCAAAGAACTGCGATCGCTCATTACCGATGTAGTTCAAGAGGCTCGTGCTCAAGATCGTGACGACTTGCGAGATTGGTTGGATGAACACATTGATAGTGACGATGACGCTCCGGCCTTTTTTGATATCGGCGACCTGCTTGCTTTACTTCTCTCAAAACAAACATGGAATCTCGGTAACGCGCTCGGTCGTGGGGCAGAGTGGTTGGAGTTCGCTCTCAGGGTAACCCCTGCGCTCGAGCCCCTCGATAAAGCCCTCAAGCAACAAAGAGACTTAGGTAAACTGAGGGGCATCGCAGAAGGACTCACGGTAACCTTAGACAGCAAGTCAGCGTCTGCATTGTTGCCCATAGTACAAGCATGGTCAGATCGCGGGCAGGTCATTTCCCGCATCTCGTCCACCAATTCCTCATTCATAAACAGACTTATGGGTCGCCAGAAGACTCTGCGAGAATGGGCTTCGAACCAGGAGGCTTGGGAGCGCTGGAGCAATCTCTGCGAAGCGGTTAAGGCCCTCGCCGATTCATCCGGACAGACTCTGATTTGGGAAACAGAAGTGTGAACTTCCATCGGCGCATGGGCTGCGACGATTGACTCTGAAATGAATTTGCTGCTCCAAGGCTGTCATGAAACCGAAACGTGGCAACGAGCTCATCGACGTCGATGAAGCCCTGGGCTTTCAGCTGCCCGACCTCGAGACGAGCTACCAAGAGCGAGACCTCATTCTCTACGCCCTGGGCGTCGGAGCCGGCAACACACCGCACCCGAAAAAAGATTTGCAATTGGTCTACGAAAATCACAGCGATGGTTTTCGCCCCCTCGCCACGTATGGCGTCGTTCCGGCCGTCAATGCACTCTTTAAGCTCCTGGTCGAAGGTCAACCCGCCCCTGGCCTTCACTACGGCCTCGAACGCGTACTGCACGGTGAACAGTATCTAGAAGTGCTCAAGCCCATTCCACTCGCCGCCACGCTCCGACATTCTGCTCGCATTTCAAACATTTTCGACAAAGGCAAACATGCCTTGGTCGTCACTCACATTGATACTTTTGATGTCAAATCAGGCGAACTTCTTTTTCGAAACGATGTCTCGATGATTATTCGCGGTGCCGGTGGTTGGAACGGTGAGCGCGGCCCTCCGAGTACCACGAACGAGCCTCCGTCACGGGAACCCGACATCGTCGCGCTGGAGAAGACCGCAGACAATCAGGCCCTTCTGTATCGCCTTTCAGGAGACTTGAACCCGCTCCATGTCGACCCAGACTTCGCCGGCATGTTTTCATTAGACAAACCCATCTTGCACGGGCTGTGTACCTTCGGCTTCGTCGGCCGGGCGGTCATTGACGCTTTCGCTCAAGGCGACCCTCGCAGGTTCAAGAGCATGAGCGCCCGCTTTGCTGAACCCGTGTTCCCGGGAGAAACGCTCAAGATTGAAATGTGGCAAGAGAATGTGTCTCGCGTGCTGGTCAGAGCAAGTGTGGTTGAACGTGCTGCGGTGGTCATCAGCCATGCCGCTGTTGTATGCGGTACACCTTTCCTATAGTCGAAACGCCAATGCCAAATACCCCTCCATCACCGACGTGGTCTCTGACTGACGCTGAAGAGCTCTACGGAATCCGCAACTGGGGAGCGCCGTACTTCGGCATCAACGACAAGGGGCACGTGTGCGTGCACCCAGATGGTCCGCAAGCCACCAGTTTGGACTTAAAAGAGCTGGTAGAAGAAGTTCGCCTGCGCGGCATCGGCTTGCCGCTGCTCTTGCGCTTTACCGATGTCTTGCGTCACCGCGTGGTGCACCTCAACGAGGCCTTCAAAAAAGCCATCGCTGACCACGGCTACAAGGGCCGCTACCAAGGCGTATACCCGCTCAAAACCAATCAGCATCGCTACGTGGTGGAAACCATTATTAGCGCAGGCAAAGGGTACGATTACGGGCTCGAAGCGGGCAGTAAACCCGAATTATTGGCCGTGATGGCATTGCTCGAAAGCGAAGAGGCGCTCGTCATTTGCAACGGCTACAAAGACGAAGAATACATTGAAACGGCGCTCTTCTATTCGCGCCTGGGCCGCAACGTCATTCTGGTGGTGGAAAAGCCCAGCGAGCTCTTGCTCATCGCTGAAGTATCACGGCGCACTGGCATTACCCCTCGCTTAGGCATTCGAGTGAAATTGTCGACCCGTGGGGCGGGCAGGTCAGAAGCCAATGCGGGAGATCGCTCTAAATTCGGTCTGTCCTCGTCAGAGCTGATGAACTGCATTCCGCTGTTGAAAGAGACGGGGTTGTTGTCGTCTTTTGAGCTGCTGCATTTTCATCTGGGCACTCAGATTTCAAATATTCGCAACATCAAGAATGCCCTGCGTGAAGTGGGCTGCTTCTACGTTGAAGTTGCTCGGCAAGGCGCGCCCCTCAAATACCTCGACGTCGGCGGTGGCCTCGGCGTCGACTACGACGGCTCACAAACCAACTTCGCCTCTTCGATGAATTACACCGTTGAGGAATACGCCAACGACGTGGTCTTCGGCGTGATGGAAGCGTGCGACCGAGCCGGAGTCGCTTCTCCCACGCTGGTCTCAGAATCGGGCCGCGCCGTCGTCGCGCACCACGCCGTGTTGGTGGTCGATGTGGTGGGCACCAGTGAGTTCGACCCGGCCCAAGTGCCTGACAAAGTCGACGACAAAGCGCCCGCCGTGGTGCGCAACTTGATGTCAACGTTGACCGAGGTCAGCGCAAAAAACCTGCTCGAGGCCTACCACGACGCCCAAGACGCCAAAGAAGAGAGCCTCACGCTCTTCTCGCTGGGCCATCTGTCTCTTGAGCAGCGCGTCGCCGCTGAGAATATTTACTGGGCCATCTGCAACAAAATCATGCGTATCGCTCGGTCGCGCGGTGAAATTCCTGAAGAATTGGAAGCCCTCGACAATCAGCTGAGCGACACCTACTTCTGTAATTTTTCAGTCTTCCAATCGCTCCCTGACGTCTGGGCCATCGACCAACTTTTCCCGATGATGCCCTTGCACCGGCTCGATGAGCGCCCCACCCGCCGCGCGACGCTGGCTGACATCTCGTGCGATTCTGACGGCAAAATCGACCACTTCATCGACAAGCGCGAAGTCAAAGATGCACTTGAATTGCACGCACTCACGAACGATGACTACCACTTGGCTGTGTTTCTGGTGGGCGCCTACCAAGAGAGCCTCGGTGACCTCCACAACCTCTTCGGTGACACGCACACCGTGCAGGTGTCGATGGCACCCAACGGCGGCTACCTCATCGACCACGTTGTCGCCGGCGACACGGTGACAGAAGTGCTCAACTACGTCAGCTACAACCGAGACGATTTGGTGGCCAAGTTGCGGGAATACGCTGAAACGGCGCTGCGCCAAGGCCGCATTTCCCTCGACGAGTCTCGCAATCTTTTGCGCATGTACGAAGACGGCTTGTCTGGGTACACGTACCTCGAGCGCGAAGTCGAAGCGAGTGGCTCGACCATCCGCAAGCCTCTTCGCAACGCACCGCACCCGGCGCCGGAACTCAACCCGGCCCCGGTCGTTCCGCAACCACAAGCAGTACCCCTTCGCTCAGCAGAAAAGGGCCTTTAGGTTTTGCTAGCTGTCGCCACTTCGAGCGACGTCAGCCGCAATTGACTCGGCGCCATGAAGGTCGCGTCGACATCACGCTCTAAATACGTGTAGCCGGCCAAACCTTCTTCATACATGCGCAAAAGATTGCGAGATTCGTCGAGAGAAATGCGGCCCTTCCGCAAGGCCACTTCGGTGTGCCTGCGCACCGAAGCCACCAAATCGTCTTTGCGGTAACTCATGTAGTGAAGCGCTTCTAAGACGGTGTCGCCTTCGACGACGTGGTCGATTTGATAACCACCAGCAGCCCCTTGAGAGACTTGCACCACGTGCGTGTCGCCGAAGAGGTTGTGCATGACGCCCAAAATTTCTTGGTAGGCACCCACCAGAAAAACACCCAAGTAGTAGTCGTCGTCGTTGAGCGGGTGAAGTTCGAGAAAATCTTTCTCTTCGCGCTTATCGATGAACCTATCGACTTTGCCGACGGCGTCGCAGGTGATGTCGGCCAATACCGCCCGTCGAGTCGGCTTCTCGTGAAGCCGATGAATGGGCATCACCGGGAAAAGCTGCTCAATGGCCCAGTAATCTGGGAGCGAGCGAAACACCGAGAAATTACAAAAGTAAGTGTCGGTGAGTTGGTTTTCGAGCGCTTCGAGTTCTTCAGGAATTTCACCCTGGGCTCGAGCAATGCGCATGATTTTGCGGCACAGAGACCAAAATACATTCTCAGTAATCACCCGCTCTTCAATCTTTAAAAGCCCGTGAGAAAACAGACTCAAGGACTCTTCGCGGAAGCCTTGTGCATCGTGGTACGACTCGAGCAAATTCTTATTGGTGACCTCTTTGTAAGTCACATACAGATTTTGAACCACGCTGGGCATGTTGGGAGGCAACTGCTCAGGTGACTGAGCCGATTCAGGCTCATTGGCACCCAACACATCCATCACCAGCACCGCATGATGGGCCACCACAGCCCGGCCTGATTCAGAAATCAACACCGGGTGCGCCACGCCTTCAGCATCGCAGGCTTCCATCACGCTGAAGACCACATCGTTGGCATACGCCTCGGTGGTGTAATTCATCGAAGAACTAAAATCGCTGCGGCTGCCGGCGTAGTCGACACCCAGGCCACCACCGACGTCGACGTAATTGAGGGGAGCTCCCAATTTGGCGACTTCAACAAAGAAGCGGCTCACTTCACGCATCGCGTTTTTGACGCTGCGAATGTTTGAAATTTGGCTGCCCAAGTGAAAGTGCATCAATTCAAAACATTGGAGCAAATTCGACTTGCGCATGAAGGCAATGGCTTCGAGCAATTCACCCGATGAGAGGCCGAACTTCGAATTATCTCCGCCCGAGGCTTCCCACCGGCCGGCGCCACGCGACGACAATTTCACGCGCATACCGATGGAAGGTAAAATGCCCGTGCGAGCAGAAACCTGAGCGATTAACGACAGCTCAGAAGGCTTTTCCACCACCAAGATGACTTTGCGGCCCAGCTGAGAAAAGCGCAGCGCCGTTTCGACGTATTCTTCATCTTTGTAGCCGTTGCAAATGACCAACGAGTCGCCGTGGTCGAGCAACGCCATCACCGCCAGCAATTCGGGTTTGCTGCCCGCCTCGAGCCCATACCCGTACTGTCTGCCGGTCTCGACGATGGTTTCGACCACGTGCCGGTGTTGATTCACCTTGATGGGGTAGACGCCCTGGTAGGTGCCTCGGTAGTTGTACTCGGCGATGGCTTTGCGAAAAGCCTCATTGAGCAGCACCACCCGCTTGCGCAGCACGTCGGTAAAGCGCAGCAGCAACGGCAAACTGATGCCACGTCGGCGCACCTCGTCGACCAATTCTTTCATGTCGATGCTGGCCCCAGTCGGGCCATCAGGGTGCACGCAGACGTGACCCTTCTCGTTGACGCCGAAAAACGGCGCTCCCCAGGTGTGCACGCCGTATGTTTCGACCGCGTCAGCGAGGGACCAGTTGTGTGAAGCGTTGGCCGTTACCATCTGCTGGGGTGCCTCCTTCAAGGCCTTTAAGAAACAGGTAGAGTCGGCGGCGGTTAACAGGCGTAGCCGGCCCGGTCAACCAAGCGAAATGAAGTCGGAAAAACCCTGGGAAACCATGTTGGCAGGCGCAAGAAGAGATCCCCCGAGGGGCGAACTGGGTCTACGAGCCGAAATGGGACGGATTTCGCGCTTTGTGTTTAAAGAGGGTTTCACCATTCACCTCTGCAGTCGAAACGGACAACCCCTTGAACGCTATTTCCCCGAGGTGGTTGAAGGGCTGAAACAAGCCATTCCTATCGAGATGGTGGAGTCTGTAGATTTTCGCGCTTTACCCACTCTGAAACATCGTGCGCATTTGCTCAGACATTGCGAGTTTCACGGTGCATTTGTTGAAGAACAAGAAGAACGCTGACGTGACTGATCAGCACATCACTTTCACGAGGGTCATGCCCAAGCTGGTTCTCATCGTTTCTGTGCTGTTTTCAAGCGCATGCGGCCCGCCTCCATCAACGCTAAGTCCGCCACCAACGACGCTTAAACTCGACCCCTTCTTTCGAAAATATGTCGATGCCGACGGTATCCCTGTCGTGTCAAACAACTCAGTTGATGACGCAGCACTTCTCGAGTCAAAGCGATTGCTTGAAGCAGCGGTGCCCGCTGAACTCCACGGGCGATTTGTCTCGGCAGGCTTGCGAGTAGAACTGTTCGACGAAGCCGAAGGCCTCAAAAGCCTCCCGGAGCATCAAGAAGATTGGGCTTCGTATGGCGACCTGTGCGGCCTTACCGAAACGACGACATTCAGGGTCTCGGTCAATGCCCAGGCAATGCTGTGCCGTTCGCAGTCATGCAATGTCGGCAGCACGTTTCTCCACGAAACCGGTCACGCTACAAGAGCTGCGGTCAGTACCGAACTAAGTGACAGCATTGAGCGTGCCTATACTCAGGCCATAGCGGCAGGCCTTTGGGCCAAAAGCTACGGTCGGCGCAATTCAGATGAGTACTGGGCGGAGGGCTCTCAAATTTGGTTCGACGCCAAGCCTGCCGCACTGGGTGATGGCATCAATACTCGGGCCAAGTTGAAGGCCTACGACGAAACGCTTGCAGGGCTACTTACGATGATGTTCGGCGACGACGAGTGGCGCTACGAATGCCCTCAAGGACTTCCGACTGATAGTTGATTGGTGAGATATGACTCGAAAGTGGAGCTCATTTCTACCGCTCCCTTCTCAAGAAGGATTTCCATCGCCTGCTTCGATGTTTTTTTATCTTTAGGTAACAAGATGCAATTGTGCGGTCGCCCAATTTTTAGTTCACCTTGCACGTGATCAATGCTGGCTGTGCACAGGGCAGAGCGTACGACCCAGTTGTTTGACGCGAGAACGATGAAAAATCTTTCAACAAGATTGGCAACCACCAATGGATTCAGCCGCCACTCTTTGAGCTCGCCGTGAAGAATAATGGGCTCGTTGAACTTTCTAGCCAGGTATCGTGCTCCACTGAAACGATGGGAACCGTCTGAGTTCGACAGAAAGATTCTTCCGTCCCACTGTCGCCACTCAAATTGAAAACCGCCGAGTCTTTCCTCAACTTCAGTGACGAGAGTACGCGCTTGAGCCATCGTACAAACTCGCTTGCTCTCGTGAACTTGAGCAACGATCTGGTCGAGTGAAACCAAGCGTCTCAGATCCGCTTTTGAACAAGTGACACTTTCAATCTTGCGTATGTCGATGGCGATTGAGTCTAGAATTCTGGGAGGCAGAGCAACATTTTCAAGCCTTACCGAATGTGGTTTGCAGCCCTCAAAATACCGATGCGAACAACCCACAAAGGAGCGTTCCAGGTCGCCTGGGCGTATTGACCCACACGAAGGCCAATCTTCCAGTTTGATGACATCACTAATTTCCAACGATCCACTAAATGGAAACTCGGGGCGAAGTTTCGCACTATCACACTGCTCCAATTCGACTCGCAGCCTGTCTCCAGCCGATTTGAATATCCTCATTTTATGAGCCTGCCGATGCTCTGCGTTGCTGAGAGATTGGGGCACAATCGGCACACCAAGGAGCGCTAAAAATCTCTGTTGGCTGCGGAAGACAAGGAAGAATAACCCTGGGAAACACGGGCGGGGGTCAGGAGCCGAACGGGCGCTCGAGTCACTTTTGAAATGTTTGGTGTGTTTTGGGAGACACAGAATCGGTGAAAGTCGGCTCGTTTTGTAGGCGCAGACGCAGAGGTACCGGCCATCCTCCAGGAGAGAAAGGCGCTCATCAGCCACCGGCCCGCGGGCTCCGTAGCTTCATGATCCCAACAAAGGAAGTCAGGCAGCGATGACCGACACCACCTATTCTGGATATACGGGTGCGGCAGCAACCGGAACAAATTCGCCTTTCAATGTCGGTACAGCGTATTTTTCAATTGTGTATCAATGGAGACTGATTGGAAATATAAACATCCACGCTTTTCCTGCAATACAACACCGCCCGCACCGTGAGCTGCGGCGCATCGGGCTGATACAGGTCGCGACCCACTTCTTTTCCAGCTCTAGCGCTTCGGCTTCATTGGGAACACTCATTGAGGAGGCGGCCCTTACTGGCCTCGCGTTGCTCAACTCAATGAGTTCCACACAGGGCCACACGTTTTTTTAGTCAGGCTTACGGATGAAGCTGTCCCGACTGAGGGCACCGAGCTGGCCAGTGCGTCACGGCGTAAGTGTAAAATACAGCTTCGCCATCACAGGCATTGAGTCGGAATCAGCACGCGCATCATTCACTCCAGATTCCAGTACAAAGGCATACTCGCCTGGTGGAAACGCTGGGCCTTTCGGTTGGCTGTGGTCGCTCGGCCCATTCCATTCGCGGCCGTCCCACTGAAACGTTTCCTCAAATCGGCCCGCAGTCGCCCCTGATGAAAGCCCGGCCTCGCGGCAGCGACCTACATCACAAAAACAGTACGAATGCGTGCCACCTAAAACACGGGTCATCACAAACACATTGGGGCCAGCCAACGGTTTTGCACACATCTGATGCTTCGAACTCCACGATTCTACGTATTCCAAATCTCGCGCAATCACCTCGACGCCAAAACGAAAGGTGATGCCTTGAGCGCCTTCAGCGAGGGTGAAGGCACACTTCTGCACAGGAAAATCGAACTTGAGAAACGGCTGGGCGTCAATTCAACCCGACACAACGTCGCCTCAGGCGTATCAACGCCCACTGAGGGGCCCGGAGCCGGCTCGAATTCCGCTTCCGCGATGAGGGCTGAGCGCCCACATGAAAACACCAACGACGCGCACACTATCACTGCAGGGGTTCGCATCAGCGGCCCGCGCTGCAATGCATAGACCCTTGTGCAGCCGAAAACTTTCGCGGGCTTGAAAAGGGCGCAGATTTAATTATCCGAAAAAGGCCCTCAGAATTCCACGCCTCCACGTAAACCGGTTTCAGCGGTGGTTCGTTACTGGGTGAACCGAGCGTGCCTTTCACCTCACGCTCGCGTCATTTGAGGAGCCACCATGTTTCGCATTCTTCTTGTTGCACCCTTACTCTTGATACTTCCGGCGTACGCACAGGTTCAATCTGTCCCTGAACCCAAAATTCAAATCGCTGTACTGCTCGACACTTCTGGGAGCATGGATGGACTCCTCAACCAAACTCGAGAGCAGCTTTGGCGCATCGTCAACACTTTCGTAAGCGCAAAAAAAGAGGGCCAACGGGCACGGCTGGAATTGGCACTCTATCAATATGGAAACGATTCAATCTCGTCTTCCGCTCACCATGTGCAGTTGATTCTTCCGCTCACAACTGACCTCGACAAGATTTCAGAAGCACTCTTCAAACTGACGACCAATGGCGGCAACGAATACTGTGGCGCTGCGATCTCACACGCCCTGAGCGAGCTCAATTGGAGTACACGCCCAGGAGACCTCAAACTTGTCTACATCGCTGGAAACGAACCCTTTACACAGGGGCCAATTTCCTTCCGCGAGTCGGTCAAGAACGCAATCAATCGAGGCATCGTGGTGAATACCATTCATGCGGGCACCCAAGAGCAAGGCATTCAAGATGGGTGGTTAGCGGCGGCTCAGCTGGCTGACGGAAATTACCTTTTCATTGACAGCAATCGAGCAATTGCCCAGGTCAAAACACCTCAAGATGCTGAATTGGCAAGACTGTCGCGGGCACTCAATGACACCTACGTGGCGTATGGAGCCAAAGGTGGCGAGGCGGCGGCTCGGCAAGTTGATCAAGACAAAAATGCAGCGAACCTCAGCGCCTCAAGCATTGCGACCCGCGCTGGCTCGAAGGCCTCAGCACTCTATCGCAACAGCGAGTGGGATTTGATCGACGCCCGCAAGGAAGGCAAGGCCGTTCCCACAGCCGAGCTTCCTCAAGAGCTCAAGCAGCTGAGCGAGAACGAACGCGAGGCATTCCTCGCCAAAAAAACACAGGAGCGCACCACCCTGCAGCAACAAATCGCGAAACTTTCAGCCGAGCGTGAACGTGCCATCGCCAGTGAATTGAAGAATCGTGCCCAAAACAGCAGCAAAAGCATGGACGATGCCCTCATTGAGTCAGCGCGGGCACAAGCACAGAAAGCAAAATACGTCTTCTGACCTGAGAAAGATTGAGAGATATCGCTAGCGAATGTCGGGTGCCCGTGTCAATTCAAGGTGTCATCTCGACAGCGCGATGTCATTTCTCTCAAGCTGGTAGGCCATTTCGCAATGACAAACAAGCCAGAGCCCTTCATTCAATCGTTCAGCGAAGAACTCAGACTTAATTGCTCAGATTTGCCAGCGATAGAGGCTGTTTTGACTCGGCTCCTCGCGCAAGCTCGAGCCGCTTGGCCCAAAATAGAAATTCAAGAAGATCGTTTCGTTCAATTTCTAGCTGAACGAATTCCTTCAGGGGCAGAGCCGCTCGCGGTGCTTGAGAAGCTTCCTGCGAGTGATTTGCTTGTTGCGTGGGGGTGTACTCAAGGCCTGTCGCCCGCGCTTGAGGCCTTTGGAAGGCTGACTGCGCCAGTCATGAATCAGCTCGTTCGCCGAGCGCGTATGTTTGGCATTGATAGCGAAGAGTTTCGGCAAGAACTCGGGGTGCGCCTTTTCGTCAAAGACAGCAGCAAGAGAGGTTTCATTTCGACGTATTCAGGAAGGGGGCCTCTGGGTGCATGGTTTCGCGTTATCGCCGCACGATTTCTCGCAGATGAAATCGAACGCCAAGCCCCAGCCGCAAACCGATGGACGAATTCCGAAATGTGGGTAGAGCAAGTCGGCGACATTGATATTGAGAAATCGGTGCTTCGCGGTGAATTGCGCGGGCCTTTTCAGCAGGCAGTCAATGAAGCCGCTGAAAAGCTCACATCACAAGAGCGAATGCTGTTGCAGCAATACTATACCCACCACGTGGGTATTGATGGTCTTGCCAAGATTCTGGGCGTTCACCGTTCGAATGCCTCGCGTGCAATCGTTCGGGCGCGGGCTCAATTTCTCTCTGTGGTCAAACAACGCCTCGGCCAACAGCTCAAACTTGGAAGCAAAGACTTAGACAGTATCGTTCGACTGTTTCGAAGCGACCTGACGATTTCGCTCGGAGGCATTTTGAAAGAGTGAAGAGCCAGCATTGAAATGCCGCAACATTCTCTACACGCACCGACAAACCCAGCGACGGGAATTCACCCGGACTGGAGAAGCATCATGTCAGCGCGCATCGAAGGCAACGCAAGTCCCTCGCAGAACCCGGGCCATACACTCAACAAAAATGTAAAGCTGGGAGAAGACGAAAAGGGACAATACGTCGTGGTGCTGCCGGGAAACACGCCGAGCACCATTTCTCAGCACCTTGAATCACAGGGCTTGCCAGTGCCTCGTGAACTCGAAGCACACTACTTCAGCAAAGACGATGCTGGCCGCCCCGACACCACCAAGCACGAGAAGAATCTAAAGCCTGGGACCAAATACTATCTCCCGGTGGACCAGAAAGAGAGCGCACCGTATTCGGGGTGGCTCAAAACGAATCACGCGCCGCCGCGGGGGAGCGATGATTTTAAGTTGTCAAGCATACAGAAATTGCCTGACGTTCCGGCAAATCAAAAACACAACGTCATGAAGAATGAATACCTGGGCTCAATCGCAAAGCAATACACAAATGCGAATGGTTCACCGGTGACAGTGGCCCAATTGAAAGAAGCCAATGCAAGCCTCTTTTCTGACCCAAAACGAAAAGAGGGCGACCTTATCAAGACAGGCGAAGACCTTCGGCTCCCGCCTGGCGCTCAAAAGCGCGGCTTCGAAGCAACGCCCGCAAATGTCCCAAGTCAGCCGGCCACAGAAGTGCAGGCGAGCCCCACGACCGCGCCGAGCTGGGCAACGAATTTTGTTTCGTACGTCGAGGACATCGTCAGTGGAAAGAAGACAGGCTCTGAAGGGGACGCGATACGTTCTCTCGAGAAAGATCTCAAAACAAACACTCAAGGAGCCAACAAGGAATCTTGGGTCAATGAATTTGTGGGTTACCTCAAGTCGCTGACCAACGAGCAGCTGGGTGACACCAATGAGGCCAACTACAAGAAGTCTCTCGCGAGCGCGACGCTCGTTTGGGCTGACAACCCATCTGTCGTCATTCAAGACGGTCAACTTCGAGATCAAGTCTACGCCAACACAAAACAGCCCGATTTCGCACAGCGGATAGACAAGCTTCTGCAGTGACCGATTTGCGAGAGAAATGAAGGAAACATCTCGCCGGCCTTTTCTCTTTGCATCAGCGGGGAATCGCGATTTCTCGCTCGGTGGCTGTTATTACCCGCCTTGCCATAAGACAGCTGACACCTTGGGGATGCCAGTCACGCCCTCGCCACGAACGCTCGTAGCGGGATTGGCGCAACGCGCCCCAGCACTGGGCGTCGAACCGCACCCATTCGACACATTGTTGCCGCTTTTCTTGAAGGCGACTCCGGCGGGGGCCATTATGGGAGCAGATGCACAATCGAGCACGATTGTTGACCTACCTCGCCCTTCTCTTCGCTGTGGTCCTGACGCGCGGCTTGTTGATCGGCTCGACTTGGCACTCGACGAGTGAGCTTCATACTTTGCTCGAAGTCGTCTCTGCATTGCTCTCGGTCATCGTCGGCGCCTCGGCCATGATTCGATTTTACGCCCGCAAGACGAGCCCCTTACTCTTAGCGGGGGTCGGCTTTTGTGGAGCGGCTTTCCTTGATTCGGTGCACATGGCCATCACTTCCTCTTACGGTTTGGGCCCCGATTGGTTTTCGGGCTCTCTCGTCACCTGGACATGGTTTTTAGGCCGCTTCTTCCTCGGTGCGTTTCTCGCCGGGCGTGCTTGGCTTTGGGCTTATCGCCCCGATTCACCGGTTCGCGAATTTCCAGTTTTTACGATAGCCGCTGTATTGAGCATTCTTTTCGTCGTGGTGATTGCGATTGTCCCGCTGCCCGACATGGACCAACACGCGCGCGTCTTTTCTCGGCCCCAGGAACTTCTGCCCGCAGTGCTGCTGGCCTACGCAGTGGTCATGCACTTACGCATCGGGGCGTGGAAAGACGACCCCTTCGAGCATTCCCTCATCATCTCGATGATTCTCGCATTCGCTGGTCAGGCGCTCTTCATGCCCTTCTCTGCCGTCGCCCACGACGCCATGTTTGACGGGGCACATCTTCTGAAGTTGGCCAGCAAGGGCGTCGTATTAATTGGCCTGTTCGTCGGTACCTCGCGGCTGTTTCGGGTTGCAGAATTAGACCAAGAGCAACGTACCTTCGGTTTTCTCGAGAACCTTCCCGTCGGAGTTTTCATCGTTAATGCCAAAGGCCAACCGTATTATGCCAATAAACATGCGCTCAATCTGTTGGGCCAAGGGCTCGACCCTCGAGCCACCCAAAAAACGATAGGAACGGTTTACCAGGCATATGTCATCGGCTCTGAACAAGAGTACCCCTCTGACCGAATGCCTATCGTCCGAGCGCTGAAGGGGGAATTCGTTACTGTCGCAGATATGGAAATACGGAAAAAAGATGTGAGCATACCGCTCGAAGTCAGCGGGGCTCCCATCGTCGATAAAAATGGCAAAATTATGTATGGGCTGGCCACCTTTCAAGACATTCGCGCGCTCCGGCGCATCGCTCTTGAAGACCCCCTGACTGGCCTCGCCAATCGACTCGCGTTGCAAGAAGCTTTCGGCCGCATGGCTGGTTTCTGCTGGCGAACCAGCCAACCGATTTGCGCCGCACTCATCGATCTCGATCGCTTCAAACACGTCAACGATTCCTATGGTCACGACATGGGAGACAAGGTGCTCAGACGTGCTGCTGCCGTCATTGGGAAAAGCATTCGCACCAGCGACCTCGCGGGGCGCTGGGGCGGCGAAGAAATCGCTGTTCTCTTGCCTGGCGTTACCCTAGCACAGGCGGTGTATGCAGTTGAACGTGCCCTTACAGCAATGCAGACAGAGCAGTTCGAGTTCGAGAGCAACACGTTCTCGGTGACTTTTTCTGCCGGCGTCGTCACCGTCGAAAAGGGGTTTTCACTCGAGCAAGCCATCGCCTTGGCCGATCGCCCTCTGTATGAAGCCAAACAAGAGGGGCGCAACCGTGTCTACGCCATGCCACGCGATTGAACGCGGTTGATTTTTGTGTTGCTGAACAAGTCACCGACTTCGGTCTCTCGGGGCGCTCGAGGCAGGCGACCGCTCGTCTCGGTGGCCAAAGTACGGCAGCACCTCAAAGGCAGGTGGAAGCCCGGGCTCTCTGGCTGCCCCAGCGACCGCCCGAACCCGACCAAATGCTCTTTCAGATCAATTCAGCTTCTGCGTCGCACTCGACGAAGCCCTCTGTGGCGCAAACCGTTTGAAGCCCTGAACTTGGAACGATACCTGGTCTGTTCCGCTTCAAAGCTTTGATGGGGTTAGTTCACACCGTCACTTGAGACTTTTGTCCGCATGCCTATTGCAGCCACCTTGGGCCGCGGAAGAAGCAGCTCAAACGCGCCCCCCTTTTCGGGAACCGCGAACCAAATGCAATGACGTTTCGCTCGCGTGAGAGCGACGTAGGCGAGCCGAAGCGCCTCATCTCTTTGTGCTTCATCGTAAGACTTAGGAAATTTCGCCAGAGCGTAAGCCAGATTTCTGAATGGTGATTCACCTTCGTAAATACAGTCACCCACAAGCACGCAGAGGTCTGCTTCCAAGCCTTTGCTCTTGTGAAATGTCATGACCGTGGGATTGATTCCAAGCCGCTGCTTTCTCAGCTCGCTGGTCACTTCGCTGGTGGCCTTGTTTGTTCTTCCCATAACAAAGACGGTGGGCGGAGACTCAGATGGAAACTTTGAAACCAATCGCCGCAGTTCAGTCACCACGGTGCTCGGGCAATCAGAGGGGTGAAGATCAATTTTTCCAGACTCAGGAGTACGGGACAGACCGTGCTTTTGGGTTTTGGCGTCAGCGCAGACGCCCGACAAAATCAGCTCGGCGCCATCGATAATATTTTGGCCTGAACGAAAGTTGTCTTCCAGGGTGACACGTGTGAGCTGTGAGCTTGGAAATTCTCGCTCATAG
>JAYUVR010000165.1:0-19459 GCA_043753955.1 Archangium sp.
GTCATCAATGTGAGCCGCTTCGCTCTGCATCAACATTATTGCAGGCTCCACACGGAGACCCGCGGTAACGAGATAAGTGCCGGTGGCCAACTTTTCAAAGCGGTATTGGCCATCAGCCTGAGTAGTCACCATGAAGCGATTGCTGCTGCTACCAAGTGGCGCCGCCACGACGCTCACTCGTCCAGCAGGACGCCCCTCAACGGTGACGGTACCTTTTAAGGTCCCCAAAGGCCGTAGCCTCAATTCGAGGTTGGCAGACGCGACACCACTGGGGGCCACCACCGGCATCGAGCGACCAAGCCTCGGGTGTTCGGCAATCAACGTCATGGCCTGATCGACAGTGGTCGATAGACTGAAGTCGCCACCCTCGTCGCACTGAGCGCTGATGCTGGTAGGCCCAGGTGAATCGCCGTCACCCAACATCTGGTTTCCGGCAAAAACCATCGCCCCGGGAGCGGGTGACCCGTCTGGAGCCAATACCCGACCAGAAAGCGTCTGACCTCGTACCAAGGTGATGGTCCCTACGTCTTTGTCTTCGCCTTCCTCGACGCGAATGTCTTCAACGGTTCGAGTGAGGAAGCCCCGAGCGGAAATAGTAACGGTGTGCTTGCCGGGGGTAATATTCTCGAGCAGAAACGCACCCCCAGTTGCGATGACTGGAGATGAGAGCGTCTGGGCCACCATGAACAACTTAAGGGGAACACCAGACGCAACGACCTTGCCTCGCAGTCTCCCAGGGGCTCGCAACATCACTCGCACGTTCTGTTCACCTACGTCGGCCACCACTGCGGGCGACAACCAGAACTGCTTACTTTCCACAGAATGCACCTGAGAGGCGCGCAGCTGGTATTTCCCCTTCGACAACGACCTCAATCGAAATGCACCTCCTTCTTTGCTCAAATCAGAAGCATACAAACCTGTGAGTGACCCAGAAAGCGCGAGGCGCGCAGAACGATCTTCCGGCACTGCGACGACCTGCACGCCTCCCACCCCATTCCCGTCAGAGCCGACGACAACGCCGGCGATGGTGCCGTCGGCGTCGAGGGTGAGTGTGACCTGCCCAGTTCCTGTGGTGAGGTCAACCGTCGTGTGGCTTGAGGTTGCGCTCTCATTTCGAGCGACTACGAGTATTTCTGAAAAAGGAAGACCCGTAACCTCAAACGTTCCATCCGCCTTTGAATAGGTGCTTCGATGCAACCCCAGTGTTATCCCCATTCCTGAGGACCTTGCGTCAACGACAGCCTGAGCGACCGGTCGGCCAATCTTGTCGAGCACCACTCCACTCAGCCGAGCGTCACGCGGCAAAGTAATTGTCACGCCGTGGAACTCGGTCTTTCCATCAAGGCGCACAGCGTCTGACAGCCCCGGAGCAAAATGGGGGTGACTCCCCGCAAAGCGAAAGGTCCCCTCAGGTAACCCACTGAGGGTCCAAATTCCCGATGAATCAGTGACTGCCTCCTCTTGCAGTTCGGTCAGCATGGAACCCACGCGCTGAGCTCGAACGCGAACGAATGCCGCGGGTGCTCCCGTCGAATCAATCGCCCGCCCGTGTACAGCGGCCCCAGACCTCAACAGAAACACAACCGGCGTAGGCCCTTTGCCAGGTGTATGGATTACATCGTGCTGCGCAGTGGCAAAGCCAGGCGCTCCAGCAATGACTAGGTAATTCCGCCCCGGCGCGAGCCCTTCAAGCGTCGCCTGACCCATCTGATCAGAGGTAGCTAATAGCTGCTCTTGGCCTTCTACACGGACGTTCGCTCCGACGATTGGATGATTGGCCAAGTCCATGATTAGAACTTCGATAGCCGGGGCTGACTGAAGCAATAAAATCACCAGTTCAGTGTCGGTGCTCAAGCGAACCTCCTTTTCAATTGCACCGTGTGAGCCTTTGCGTGCCTGCACCATATAGGTACGGGGCATCAGGCCCTGAAAGGCGAAGGCGCCTCCTTGGTCACTCAGAATCGAACGAGGTGGTGTCGTCGAAATCTGAACCACAGCCCCCGCGACAGGAAGCTGGTCAGAACCCAAAACGAGCCCTTGAAGACGCATCTCACCGCGAGGTTCAACGTCGGAAACCTCGAAGCGAGGATGCAGAGCCGCCGGAACGAATTCCCCAGACGACGCCGCATCCTTCCCCATTGCATCGAGTGGGGTAGCAAGAGGAGCGGCCTCGTGACGTTGCCCAAGCAGCACGAAGCCCGCGCCAGCGGCCAACAAAACGGCAGCGACAAGACCAATCTGTTTCTTCACTTGAACCACACGGTCGAGGCAATAATGGGGATGATAATCAAAACCACTTGGATCAGTGTGCGCACCGCCTTTGCCTCAAGGAGATGCGTCAGGAGCAAAAGAAGGCTGCTGCAGACCAACACTGTAAGCCATTGCCAATGGCCCCAGGTCACGAATGTGCAGACAAATACAACCAATAGCCACGGGCCCCCTCCCCATAACAACAACAGGCGGTACCGAAATGCATGGGCTCGCGGAGCAATGCGTAAGCGGTCGGGCGTCGCTACTTCCGCTTGCAGCAAACGCTCGAGTGGAACATGCACAAAGATTTGCGGAAGCATTCCATACAGAACGTTTTTCCCTGTAGGGACGGAGGCCACCGCTACCAACGCCGGCAACGACAGCAGCATCGCGGGAACGGAAAGCGACCTCCATAAATGTCGCCAAGAATTTGGTCGGCCCCACTGAGGTTCGCTAGAAACTGCCGGCCTTTCTGCGCCGAGAAGCATGTCTACAAATGCGGCCGTCGAGCGTGAGAGGAGAGGGAAAATGACCAGTGGTGTGAAAACCAGAAACGCAAACGCAGTTGTCCCCGCATGTTCAACTTTCAAAAAAGTCTTAAAGATGAACAATGCCCCAACAGCGAGTGGGCCCGACGATACTCGAAGAAGATGTCCTGCTCGCTCCCTGCCCAAATTTCGGCCCAAAAGTGTGGCCACAGTTGTAGCCACGAAGAAGGCCCACCCCAGGACGCAAGCGCAGGTCACCAAAATAGCTACCGCCAGTAATGGATTCCTTAGGGCGAGGAACAGCGCGAACGGCAGCCCCAAGTAGGCGACTGGGAATAATGCAAAGAGGGCTGCCGGCGAAAGAACAACCCAAAGCGATTGTCTCGGGCTGAGAGGGGACAGCAACAAGAGCCAAAGTTTTCGCGGATCAGCAAGGAGCGTTGACATCCCCACGCTCGCACTGACAACTGCGAGCAGTAGGCTGATACCAAAGAAGCCTTTTATCACCGCCAGGTTCTCGGCCGCAACCGGTGGAAGCGGGCTGGAAAATGCATAATAAAATAAAAAGGCTTCACCGATTATGGCCACCCCGAGAAGCGGCCAACGAACAATACGGCGCGCCATCATTTGGCGGAATGCGTGACGGCACTGCCAAATCACCGCCATTAGAACATTCAAGGCGGAGGTCCCATTTTTTTATTGGCAGACAATTCATACGATCCATTGCAGCGTTCATCGACAAAAGCTACGGCACTTGGGCCTGGCGATAGCGCAGTCCTGCCTGCACGCTGCCAGGCTGTAACGAACCATCTACCAATTCTGGTGTATTCAGCGTCAGTAACGAGGAAGAGTTCTAGCCCTATCATCGCCAAAGAAAAACAGATGAGTCCCATAAACGCGGCGATTCCAAGATGCAAACTGATACCTATACACAGCCAAATCGGCCGCAGCCAACTCACCATGGCGATCGGAAACCAAATCATGAAAAACATCGCTGCGTAGCTGCTAGCGGTTGTAATATAAGGGTTGTGAAACCACGTCCGTAAAGCAGGGTGTGAAAACCATTCCACTTGGCTAATGAGGTACATGGCTGTTCCGTTATTCCATTTCTCTCCAGTGGCTTTGAGAAACCCAGAGGTGAGATAGAGCACGGTCACTTGGGCACCAATCGCTAACATCGCAATATTGTGAAACCATACAGCAAGCGAGCCGCGGAGGGGCGAGCTGCCATGAGGCAACGCAAAAAGCATGTATGTCAATACCAACCGAGCAACGTTGTCACCTCCATCACCCAATTCAGGCAGACGCGCGGCTAAAAAAGCGGAAGTGATCAAGGCCACGGCGACTGCCCAACGAGTCCCAATTCCGAGCACTAAACATATGGCGGCCCCAGCCATCAAAATCACAAGCGCAATCGGGCCAATATTATTTGAGAAAATTTGATCTGCGAAGGGCACCAGGCTCAGCGTTAGAAGCTGGGCACTTGAGCCTTCTCCGATTCCATGCGGGCCCCATAGGAATGGGGCGAATCGGGCTTCAGTGCTCGCCCGAAACAGCAACATAAGGCCAAGACATAACTGAAGGGCACGGAGGCCTTTGCGCTGGTGAGGCTCGTTCGCCAGCCAATTCCAAACCAACCCCAATGAATTCATCATGTAACGTCAGCCTTATACAGACCGGGTAATGTAACTGTTGGATCAATTGGGTAGACGCCGACTTCATAATCAGTGACCACCGGAGGCTTGATCGCTCGCTCAGACCACGGAACGGGTAATGCCTCTCGAAAACGAATTGCTACACCTTCGAAGCGCCGCTCAGGATACGCCTCGCGGCAGAATGCAGAGCCAATCCGACTCAGCATTCGTTGAGACTGTTCTTGCCGAGGCTTCATTGCTTCGTCACGTACTTTGCAGGCGTCTGCGTCTCCCTTTTGGCAGGCCTCATGGTAGGGATAAAGATCAGGGCCCCCGGTCAGGTATGTCCGTAGCGAATTTTGAAGCGGGCGAACAAGACGCTCGTAGGCCGAGAATCGATGTCGCTGTGCCTGTGCAAAATGGGCAGCCGAAATATTTTGCCAACCATCTGCCGGCAACTCTGTCTCTGAATCCCGTGGAACTTCTTCATCGAGCAAACAGCGGACCATGAGCGCCTGAGTGCTCTGAACTGGAGTCGGGGCAAATAGACTCCAATTCTGAGGGAAGTATGCACCGATGGTGATGTTTGCGAAAAAGCCCAACTCCATCTTCACTGGGTTGAGGGGGAATACATACAGTAGTGTAGCTGTGAAATGGAGAACGAGCCCCAGCAGCGTCGCCAGGCGGACCACTACGCCACCGTATTTTTTGAAGCCGTTCATGGGTGCACGGGCCGAGACAACGATCAGTCTAAGGCCGTCTTGGGGGCCGCAAACTCGGTCGTGTGATCGCCTATAGCGTAGTTCCAAGCCTGGGTTCCGGCGTAGTATGCTGCTCCTCCTACGGCGCATGAGACCCCACCAGCTGCAGCACCAGCGCCTGCACCAATGGGCGTACCAATCAGTGCGCAGGTGACTGCGCCGCTCGCTGCGCCGCCAGCCGCCCAGCCAATGACCTGGCCCCCGAAGTCGCTCCAGACCCAACCATCTGAGCGCGGTCTATCAGTAGGGCCAGTCGACGCTGCGTGCTTGGACGAAGTCGTCTCTGCCTGCACTTGACTTGTGGAGAAAAAGAGAACGGCCACTCCGCAAAATGCTGCAAGTCTCAATGACATTTTCAAGATGAAGCTCCCGTGTGTTTGGCGCGAAACCGCGCTGTGAGCAGGCGCCTTACCCCCCCCCCACATAGGCTGGTCCACAAGAATCGGCGAGAAGGTCTGCTCATTTCTAAGGCAGAAGTGGAGGCTAGAGATTCGCGTTGTGTTCCATCGCACGCAGAGACTATGGGCCGTGAAATGTTGCCGGGGATTCAAGTGAGAGAGGTTTCATTTCGATACAGCGGAGGGGTTGATGTGTTGTCGAAGGTATCGTTTTCCGCGCAGCCCGGAGAAATCCTTGGTTTCTTGGGAGCCAACGGTGCGGGCAAAACGAGTCTATTTCGTCTTTTGACGGGACTGGTCCGCCCTGCTTCGGGCACCGTCGAAGTCGCGGGTTTCGACTTGCCGCGACAGCGTCTCGATGCGAACAAATGTATAGGGTTCGTACCGGACGAGTCGTTGCTATACTCACGTATGAGCGCCCTCGAGAATCTCAATCAGTTCGCATTGCTTTGGGGTGTGCCGGGAGGCGAGGCGCGAAGCCGCTCGGAAGCATTGCTCCGCGATGCCAATCTTTGGGATGAACGCCATGTTTGGGTTGAGCACTATTCCCGTGGAATGAAGCAGCGCCTCTCTCTTATTTGCGCACTTCTGCATAAGCCGCGCATCCTGATACTGGACGAGCCATTTAATGCTCTCGATTTGGAGGCTGCGATTTGGTTGCGAACCCTATTGCGCAGGGCGGCGGCAAATGGAGACTGCATTTTATTGAGCAGCCATCAGGCCCAGACGCTTGATGAGCTCGCAGATCGTCTGGCTGTGTTGGAGCACGGTAAAATCGCAGCCCTGCTTGACCGCCCTGCTTTGGCTGAGCAGGGCGGCACTGAGGCGGTCTTTCTTCGTATCTGTGCTTCTCAGCCGCTGGTGCCAAAGCCCGCTTAGCGCTCGCCGCTTTCTGAGTCTGGCTTTGGCGCGTCATGAACTAATAACCAAACCCGTTGATCTGTGCATCGGAGGCAAGTTCAGCCAAGGCAGACTCTTGTTCTTTGTCATCGACTTCTTTAAAAGCTTGAAGATCTGCATATCGAATTCGACGATGAGAGCCCACCAGTCGAAATGGCAATTTCTTCTCCTCAAGCATTGAGATGAGAAAAGGGCGCGACACGTTGAGAAAGTCTGCTGCTTGTTGTGTTGTGAGTTCTGCGTGAATTGGGACAATGTTGACTGCATGGCCATTGGCGATCTGAGCCAACACTTCCAAGCAGGACTTCAAAACCTCAGGAGGGAGCGTGAGCGTGATGCTCCTCTTCGAACCTTTGGGCTTCAGCTCAACTGTTTGGTCACCAGAAAGGCCCTTGAGTGTGCTCAGCACCTCGAGTGCAGCCTGGGCCATTTGGGCCTCGTGTCGAGTTGGGAGATGAGCAGGTGCATTCATGCCTTGATGCTACCCGAGACACTTTACTTAGACGCAACAATCGAAACAGACGCTAAGACTACAAAACATTACCTGTCCATCATGAAACTGGCCCACCGTTCAACATAGGAAGGTCGATGCGCATCAGCCTGACTGTGTTTTGGGCACACAGAAGAGCCACTTCTTCGACATCTCGCCCGTGAAGTTCGGCCAACTTTTTCGCAGTCTCACCCACCCACTGGGGCTCATTGGGCCACTGTCCTCGATGCGGAACGGGTGCGAGGTATGGGCTGTCTGTTTCCACCATCAGTCTCTCAAGCGGAGCGAATTTCACTGCTTCTTGAAGAGGCTCGGTTTTCTTGTACGTCAGCACGCCTGAAAGCGAGAGGTAGAAACCTAAATCGAGGTAGCGCCGAGCAGCGGCAAGATCGCCCGTAAAACAGTGAATCATGCCGTCGCGAACGCCTTCACTCTTCAGAATTTCAGCGCACTCTTCGTGAGCGTCGCGCACGTGAATGACGATGGGTTTATTAACCTGGCGGGCCAGCTGACACTGTTTACGAAACCCGAGCACCTGCACTTCACGCGGTGAATGGTTGTAATAGTAATCAAGCCCTGCCTCGCCCACCGCTTTGACCTCTGGCAACGCAGCCAATTTCGCCAAGGTGTCCCAATCTTCATCAGTCGCCTTCGCAGCGTCATGAGGGTGAACGCCAATGGTGGGCGTCAGAAAATCAGCATGTGCGCGCGCGACTTCAATGGCTTGACCAAAGTCACCTGGTTTCTGCAACTGGCCGACCACGACGGCGTGCACGACTCCGGCGGTTTTGGCGCGTTCAATCACCTCGGCAATGATGGGGAAATCTTTCGATTCTAAGTGGCAGTGTGAGTCGACCAATTTCATGGTGCATAGTCCTCAAGCATCGTGGCCAAGTCTGCCTTGGCCTGCTGTTCGGTGAATTGAAGCGCTTTGACCCGTTCTCTGCCGGACACTGACCCGAGCAACAACAAACCTTCGGCAGCATCGAGCTTCAACTGTTCGTCGACATCGCCCGATTCAAGCATCTGAACGAGAACCGCTTCTGCCTTTGGCTCAGCGAGTTTGCCCAAAGCCCGAGCCGCCGCACCACGGGCAGCGTCGTTGACGTCTTGAACAATCTCAAAGAGCCGACTCAACGTTTCGGGCTTGTTGATTTCACCAAGCAGCTCTACCGCCATCGAGCGATCCATCGACCACTTCCGCGTCGTACGTCTCAATAAATGCGCAAGCCCATCAGCGTCGCCCAATACCGCCAACGCACCTGCGAGCTGCGTCTTGTCAAAGGCCGAAAGAAACCAACTTGAGAAAGCGCGCTTGAGGGGAATGATGGCGTCTGTCTTTCCCAATACTGCGAGTGCACTGGCCGCCCGAAATCGGAGATCGACGTCGTCAAGCGCTTCAACCAAAACCTCAAAACCCGCTGCGTGCCCCAACATGGCCATGCCCCGAGCCGCTTCAAAACGTACGTTCAGCGAGACGTCTTGTAACACCGCGGCCAAAGCACCTCTCGCTTCGGGAAGTTCCAAGTCAGCGAGCCGCCCAGCGGCTTCGACTCGTACTCGAACGATTTCATCAGTCACATGCCGAACCAAAATGTCTTTGGCCGCGCTCGGCTTGAGTATCAACGACGCCAATGCCAAACCGGCACATCGTACTTCTGTCTGTTTGTCTGCCAACAACCGCACCACGCCTATGTCAAATGCAGAGCGAAGTGATACCGCCGCTTCTGAGGCCAAGTCGCACAAGCTGTCGGCGATTTCAGCACGCTCTGCGGCACTCGACTTGCCTTCGAGTTTGAGTAACAACAAATCCCGACGAGCAAAAATATCTGTTTGTGGGCTCAATTCAATTCACCTCTGAACTATCCGCTTTGTTGACACTTCTAGTGTTTTCAATTGAGCGAGCACAATGAATTACACGCAATTGACACAGCAAAAAGCGCGCCCGTCTTCGTCGAAAACTTGAGGAAAATAAATATGAAGTGATTCACAGTCGTTTGGGCCTTTGACTGCTTGCGGTGGTTTGAACCCGAACGGCACAAACGACTCGTATGTGAATGATGTTCGGTTGGAATGCAAAGGCTCGGTGCTCGTCGACAAAACGTTCACATTCAAAACGGCGTGCGAGTCGTTTGCGGGCACCGCCGACTATCGCTGCAGCAACATGAAGCTCCCATTCAGTTACTGATTCGTTGTGCCCGCAACACGGGTGAATCGCGAAGTGGCCTGAACTCACTTCACCTCTGAACCAGGCGGAACATCGCCTGGGTCGAGCAATACTAAATCTTTTCCACCTTTGCCTGCGGTGAGAATCATACCCCTCGATTCAATGCCTCGAAGTGGCCGTGGTTTGAGATTGGCCACTACCACTACATTTCTCCCCACCAGTTGCTCGGCGGCGTACGCCTCAGCAATACCAGACACGATGGTGCGTGGTGCGCTTTCGCCCAAGTCGACACTCAACTTGAGCAACTTGTCTGCTTTAGGCACCTTCTCAGCGGTGAGCACTTTGCCAGCACGCAGTTCAACCTTGGCGAAATCGGCGTACTCAATCTCAGAGGTGGTGGGTGTCACTGTTTCTGGAACTGGAACCGTTACCAAATTGGCCACCGTGGCTTCCTCAATGCGGTTGATGAGCGGCGAAGGCTCGCCCAATGGGTTGTCTCTTTCCAACAGTGGATAGTTCGCAGACTGAAGCGCATTAAAGGTCAACGGCTGGCGATTGAGTTGAACAGCCAGTTTCTGCGCCAACTGGGGCACCACGGGCTCAAGCAATGCGGTGAGCAAGTAGACGATTTCAGCTGCTTCCGACAACACCGTACGAGCCGCTTCGGGGTCGGTTTTCACCATCTTCCACGGTTCTGCTTTGGCCAAGAACTGGTTGGCTGAGTAGCCAATTTCCAAAATCAGTTTGATGGCCGCGCGGTGATCAAACGCTTCAAATGCCGCGGCGATGTCCTTCACTTTGGCCAAGGCATCACGTACCAATTGCCCCCCAACTGCCTCATTGGCCGGAGCCAATGTTTTTCCCTTGGCCAGCAACGAGAGCGTCCGATTGGCCAGATTGCCCAAGTTATTCACCAACTCGGCATTCACCCGCTGACGAAACTCGGTGAGGTTGAAATCGAGATCTTCCGGCCCGGGCCCAAGCAACGAGGCGTAATAGAAGCGCAAGTAGTTCGGGTCGAGCAGTTCTAAGTACGGCCTTGCGTTGATAAATGTCCCACGCGATTTCGACATCTTCTCGCCATTCACGGTGAGATGACCATGAATGTGTACCCGCTCAGGCACTTTGAATTGCGCCACTTCAAGTACCGACGGCCAAAACAGACAGTGAAAATAGACAATGTCCTTACCAATCACATGCACGATTCGTGCATCTGCATCTTTCGCCCAATAATCAAGAGCGCCTTTGGCTAAGCCCGTCTTGTGAGCCCATTGCTCGGCGGTGGAAATGTAACCAATAGGAGCGTCAAGCCAGACATAGAAAAACTTGTTCGTCTCACCCGGGATAGCGAAGCCAAAATAGGGCCCGTCACGCGAGATGTCCCAATCAGCCAGACCCTTCTTGAAGAATTGCTGAAGCTGGGTGGCAAGACCGGGGTGCATAAAACCCGGTTTGGCCAGTTGGGCTTGGAGGAACTCTTCATGCTTGCTCAAGGTGAAAAACAAATGGGGTGAGCTCTTCCACACCGGAGCTTTCCCACTGATGACCGAATAAGGGTTCTTCAGTTCTTTGGGCCCATAGGTGGCATTGCACTTTTCGCAAGCATCGCCGTACTGGTCTTTCGCCCCGCAATTCGGGCATTCACCTTTGATGAAGCGGTCTGACAAGAAGCGATTCGAGGCTTCGTCAAATGCTTGTTCCACATCGCGCTTGGTAATGAACCCAGCCTCTTTCGCTCGGTTGTAAATGAGCTCAGCGAAATGTTTATTTTCAGCTGAATTGGTCGACGAGTAGTGGTCGAAACTCACTTGGAAGTCTCGAAAAACCGCTTGGTGCTCTTCAGAGACTTGATTGATGAAAGCCTCTGGAGTCACGCCCTGCTTTTGCGCACTGATTTCAATGGCCGTACCGTGCGTGTCATCAGCACACAGAAAGACAACCTGTTCACCCTTCGAGCGCAAAAAGCGGACAAAAATATCAGTTTGTATGTGTTCAACCATATGGCCCAGATGAATGGGCCCGTTGGCATAAGGGAGAGCACAGGTGACAAGCGTTTTTGAAGCCATAGTCAGCGTTCCTGCTCACGGCGGATGAGATGCATTTGGGATTCCCACGCGGCCGCCTTGCCGCACAGCGTCCACAGGAGTCGTTCTAAAACCAGCTCTTGACCTCCCAGCTTCAGTGCCAAATCAGCCTCTGCGCAAGCGACGAGAGCGCGCAATAATTCCTGACGGCCATAGCCTGCAGCAGCCTGCATGCCCATAAAAGCCGCGTACGGGTGCGGCGTCTTGATCTTATTTGCTTTGGCCTCAGCTTCGATGCTCGGCCACAGGCGCGCTTGAAAATCATTGTAATTGCGCGGAGGTTTTCCGCCTGAAAGCCGAGCCATGCGCTCGAAGTTGGCCAACATGGTGCGCACGATGCTTGCAATTGAACCCAGCATCATCAACGGATGATTGCCTTGGGCAATGGCATCGTCGACAAACTTCGAGGCCGCTTCGAAATTTCGCTTTTGTACCGCGTCGCTCAGTTCAAAAAACTCATCTTCACGAGCATGACCGACCAGAAGGTCGACTTCTTTTTGCGTAATGCTGGGGCCATCAGAATACAGAGCCAGCTTGGTCAATTCAGACTGCAGCAGCCGAAAATTGCCCCCTACACGTTCGCGGAGAAGTTCGAGTGCACCAGGGCCCAACTTCTTCTTGTAGGGTGCCAGCGTTTCGATGGCGAACTGATTGAGGTCGAGATCTTTGAGTCGACCGGCGATCTTAAACTCAAGCACCCGTCCCCTGTCTTTGATCAGCTTGACGAATGCATTCTTCGCTTCGAGAGCGCTGGCTGCAATGAGCAACACCTGACCTTGAGCCGGAGAATTTGAAAGCCACTCATGCAACGCGGCGTCGTCGCTCGATGTACTCGACAGATTCTCAGCCACACAAAACTGAGCCACTTCTTTCAAGAAACTGATGTCGACATCAGCCAAGACGATGCCCAGTTCTCGTTCCCATTCATCAGCTCTGGGACTCCCCGACGCAGAAGGGTCGAGCTCGCTGACACCCCAGCCTGCTCGAGCGGCGATACCGAGCACTCGACGAGCTGCTTCCTTACGACGATTGGCTTTCCACGCTTCACGAGCGCGGCTCAGCGCATCGGCCCGGCCCTTTTTCGGAGCCAAGAATTCTGGGTCGCGCAAAAAGACCACTTTGCGGCCACCAAACATGGGCAAGGTGGCCAACTCAGAAACCACTTCCCGAGGGCTGGCGGCATCCATCGTCACCAGGTTCAAATCGCTCGAGCCGCCGGGAACCAGCTTGGCAATGAGCTTCTCGGCCGCCTTTCGAATGAGGAATTCTTCGCCAGCCAAGAGGTAAGCAGGAGCTTCCCCTCCGGCCTCGAGTTCCTGCATGACCTCTTCGAGCTCGTCGCTCATATTTCAGAACTGCGCCCAGCCCGGAACGCGCGGGTACGGAATGGCGTCGCGAATATTGGCCAAGCCACAGAGGTAGACGACGAGACGCTCAAAACCCAAGCCAAAACCAGCGTGCGGCACAGAGCCATAGCGCCGCAAGTCTCGGTACCATTGGTAGTGCGTAGGCTCGATATGCATCTTGCTCATGCGCGCGTCGAGGAGATCAAGGCGCTCTTCGCGCTGACTCCCGCCAATGATTTCACCGATGCCGGGTGCCAACACATCCATCGCGGCGACGGTTTTCCCGTCGTCATTCATGCGCATGTAAAAAGCTTTGATTTGTTCGGGGTAATTCATCACGACCACAGGGCGGCCTACGTGTTCTTCGGTGAGGTAGCGCTCGTGTTCGGTCTGAAGGTCTTTCCCCCACTCAGGAGCGAATTCGAACTTTTTCTTAGCCCCTTTCAGAATCTCGATCGCCGCCGTGTATTCGATGCGCTCGAAGCTCGAATCGATGAATTTTTCAAGCCGCTCGATGACGCCCTTTTGTACCCGGTCTTCAAAGAACTTCATGTCATCCATGCGCTCGGTGAGCACGGCTTTGAAGACGTACTTAAGAAAGCGCTCAGCCAAATTTGCGTCATCGTGAAGATTGGCGAATGCGATTTCTGGCTCAATCATCCAAAACTCGGCCAGGTGCCGCGTGGTGTTTGAATTCTCAGCGCGGAAGGTCGGGCCGAACGTGTAGACCTTTGAGAGCGCGAGACAGTACGCCTCAACATTGAGCTGCCCTGAAACGGTGAGGTAGGTCTCTTTGCCGAAGAAGTCCTTCGAGAAATCGACCTTTCCACTGTCGGTACGCGGCAAATTGGCGAAGTCGAGCGTTGAGACTCGAAACATCTGACCTGCGCCTTCAGCATCGGCAGCGGTGACGATAGGCGTGTTGACCCAAAAGAAACCTTCTTCGTGAAAAAAGCGATGAATCGCCTGCGCAGCGTGGTGACGAACCCGAGCGACGGCACCAAAGGTATTGGTGCGCGGCCGCAGATGCGCCTGCTCACGCAGAAACTCGAGCGAGTGTTGCTTGGGCTGAATCGGGTACGTCTCAGGGTCATCGACCAAACCGATAACGGTCACGCTGTCGGCTTGAATTTCGAATGACTGGCCCTTGCCCTGGCTTTGCACCAGGGTCCCCATGGCCGAAAGAGAAGAGCCAGCAGTGAGTTTGAGAATCTCACTGGCGTAATTTTCCAAAGTGTTGGGAACCACGAGTTGAACCGCATCGAAACACCCACCGTCTGAGACGGCGATGAACGAAATGCCGGCTTTCGAATCGCGGCGAGTTCGCACCCAACCGCGCACTTCGACTTTGGCACCGACTGCGGGCTGACCCGCGAGAGCTTGTTTCACGCTGACGAGCTGCATACGGTCGCCAGTTAGCGCCGACGATGCACGCTCACAATGCAAATATGGGGAGATGCAATGAACCTTCTGTTCGACCCGCTCCCGGTTCTTGAGAATGAGCTGGTGAAATTGGTCCCTCTTGAAGAGCAAGACTTTGAGTCGCTTCTGCTGGTGGCGAGCGACCCGCTCATCTGGGAACAGCACCCGAACAAAGAACGATGGAAGCGAGGAGTGTTTCAAACATTCTTCAAGGGGGCCCTCGAGTCGAAGCAAGCCTTCATTGTTTACGACCAGAAGACCGGCGCTCCGATGGGGAGTTCACGCTTTTACGACTTCGATGCGGATCAAAGCGTCGTGTCTATCGGCTACACATTCTTGGCTCGAAGCCACTGGGGCGGGCTCTTCAACCGCCAAGTCAAAAGTCTCATGCTCGAACGGGCATTTCAAAGCGTCGAACGAGTCATCTTCGAAATTGGCGCCGTAAACCTAAGGTCTCAGAAAGCGATTGAAAAACTCGGCGCCGTGAAAATCGATGAAAAGAATGTTCAGTACTACGGAGAACAGTCCAGATTGAACTTTGTGTATGAAATAAGGAAGGACACCTCTACCGCTGCAAGCGTCAAAACTTAGCGTGGCGTTGGCGGCAGCTCAGGGAGCGGCACCACAGTGGCGCTGAGTTTTTGAGCATTGTGACGGTAGCTCACATCAGCAGACAAACGGTTGAGGTCAAACTGACTGTCCATCACGCAGGCACCGACTTCATGAAAAGACACCTCACCTTCAGACAAGTCTGCTTGGCCATTGGTAGCAACGAGCACGCCGATGCCTTGGTTGTCGGCAATGAGGAAACGGCGAAGCGAAACCCGGCTTTCATTGAGAGCGGCCAAGCCTGAAGGAAGCACACCTTGACACCATGCTTCTGAGCCACAGTCGCGGAGCTCCGTTGCCTGAATAGACACCTCAGACATGGCCACGTTCGTATCTCTATCAGACACCAGAAGGCCAACCATCTGACTCTCGGAGACAGCGACGCGTTCACCTGTCAAACGAGCACCTTTGCCAGCGACGACTCCATGCCCGTAGGCGCTGTCACGACTTCTTGGTTGGGTATGACTGACGCGCAAATCACTCGCAGACAATTCCGAATTCGGGCCGCGAATGTCGAGGCCGGTCACAAAACTGCGGTCAATGTGAAAACGAGTCACAGTGGCCTTCGCTTCTTGCGCCATCACCAACCCGCCACCGCCTTCGCCATCAGCATTGGGCAGTGTGTCTACCACTGAAACGTCGGTGGCCTGAAGACTGGTGCCAGGGGAAAGCAAGAGTGCACCAATAGTGTGATTGCGTTCAAAACGAACTCGATTCAGCACTGCCGTTGCTCCAGTGACGAGCGACAGACCTTCCCCTGCCCAATCACCTTGATTTGAAGTTGCAGTCTGTTGCGTTTCAATCACCAGCGCGTCAGTCAATTGAAGTTTTGACCCTGGGCTTGAGGCAATCACTCCTGCGGCTACATTGTTTTTGACATACGCGCGTTCGAGATTGACCAAACCGCCTTCATTGGCTGAGGCTCCGACACCGAATATCTCGCTGCTATTGGGAACTGTATCTACAATGGCAACATCAATTAGTGTCACAACCGATTGATTCGAATTGGCCCAAACGCCAGAAGAGCGATTGTGCTGCAGACGAACTCGAGCGCCGGTGATTGAACCATCTTGAGCCACGAGACCTTGACCGCGGTCGTGCCTTGAAATGCCCTCTTGGCTGTCTCGCACGACGACGTCTGTGAGGACTATTTGACCTCCGCTCAAGGCCACCATGCCACTCTCGCGATTGCCAGCCACAACAGTACGAGTGAAATCGCCGCTGGCAAATCTTTCAATTTGAACGCCGATACCAAAGGTACCATTGGCCAAAGATTGGGTGTTCATGATGACTGCATCACGCAAAACAACTCGAGTACCAGCGCCCGAAGCGAGAACACCGACATCGCGATTGTTATCGAAAAACACTCTGTCGAGCTCAACCCTGCTGGCTTCTTGGACCATCACTGCCCGACCGTAGACATTTTTTGCTGAAGCAGTGTCTCTCACCACCACATTTCGTCCCATAATTTGGCTCGCGGTGAGCGCAACCAAGCCACCCGCGGTGACGGCCTGAATAACCACATCTTCGACATCAAACTGCGCGCTCGTTCCTTCGGCCCACAAGCCGGCTCGCGGACCAGTGATGGTCAGGTTCTTCACGGAAATACCTGGCGAATGCGAAACAAATGCAGCCTGTTCCGTACTCGAAGCAGAACCGGTCACCGTAGTTTGCCCAACACAAGCGCCCCAGACAGTGACGTGTGCTGGCAAAGGCGTCACCGACACATGAGTGCCTTTACTGAGCGCGACAATGCTTTCAGCTGAGACGACAGCAATCGCTTCTTTGAGCGTCGAAAAAGGTGCTCCTCGAGATCCATCACCGCCCGCAACTGCCCCTTCCTTCACATACAAAACGGTGCGACCAGCAGGCATGTCTGCCCAATCATCAGCGGTGCATGCAGTACCCACTCGATGACATTCCGCCTCGCCCACAAAAGCTGCTTCGTCGCCGGTACAAGACGGAGGAACGTCATCGACCCACGGCTCACACAGTATCGGGTTAGAGCCGCGCTCAACCCAACCACTGGGGCATGGGGTGAAACGAGGGAGCGCGGGCTCAGCGGGGGGTTGTGGCGCGACAACCTGGAAGAGCGTCTCGATTGAGTGAAGCCCCTGAGCTTCAAAGGGGAACACTGAGTTGCAACTGCAGAAGCAACTGATCAACACGACCATCGTCAAAGATTTACACCGCGACATGGCGGCGGCCTCTAGCACAATGCAAAAGCCAGATGTTCAACCATAAATATTGCTCTGCAATTACACCGGCGCTGCAGACAAAACACATGTTTTGGTTGGCTTTTCTTTCACTCAGATCGACTCAGCTGAGCAATAAGTTCTGGGCGCTCGACAAAAGGAACCACGTCAGGTCGCCCTTCAGCCCAGTACCAGCGCGAATCAATCACCCGCCGCCCAACAAACAGCACCAGAGAACTCCGAGTGCCATAGTTCCATTCGGGCACGTCAACGCACACCCCACCTGCTGGATCATCAGGGTGAGGCTGCGCCAACAGACACTGCAAAGCCGAGGCAGTGGGGTCACCTTTTTCGCGCTCAAGAGAAGGCCACGCCTGAGTGATGAGCGCTGTACGACCGTGATCATCGCCACCCAAACTGCGCTCAGTCACCACATGAAGCCCTGGTGAAAGTGCTCGATGGTGAATCAGATCACCATCGCACCAAGTCACAAATGCGATAGAGGCATCGGCGTACAACAAATGAAACGTGTTGAACCGAGTGGGAAGCAAATGCTCGAGCGAGTCACGCAGCCCTTGTGCTGACGGTGCGCGAAGCGCTTCGACTACCAAGGTTCCACGAGATTCTCGATTGAGATCTCGGTCTGATGGAAAGCGATTGGTAATTCCTACAAACAGTCCACCGGCATTGAGCCCGAGCCAGGTGCCCCGAGCCTGCTCATCTCGAGGTGCGATGAAAGACTCACCCGGCCAGCGATGTGGAGCCACCGCAGGCCGACTGCGAAGCTCATCGCGGTTTGCCGCCACCACCAACGGTGTCGAGAGCTGCGGCTGAACGCTGACAATCAAAGTACACATTCAAGAAAGCCTTACCACGAGCCCTCGCTGACGAGGGCAGCGCTTCATTTTCAGAAACCTTCTACAAAGCTCCTCACGAGTGTCCCAACCACGAGACGCATGTCGAGAGTGCTGCTGGACGCCCACAATCAGGCTACACAGCGCTGGTGCGCGACCGACAACGAGAAGAGACGCGAAACAGGCTTTACCATGCAGCGCTCGAAATCTTTGCCCGCGATGGAGTCGACCGTTGCCGCATCGAAGACATCGCTCAAAAGGCGGAAGTCAGTCGAGCAGCGTTCTATTTTCACTTCCCTTCGAAAGAAGACGTGCTGCTCGAGCTCTTGCGCGAGTCACAGCAACCCCTCATCGATGCCATCAATGCGCTCCCCGACGGCGCTCCAATCGGTGCGTTGTTTGAAACCTGCATCGCCCGTATGACTGAGTTCTGGGTCAAAGGAGATCGCCGAAAAATACTGGTCGACGTTCTCACCGTGTCGCTGAAACGGCCCGCCATCGTCACTGATCGCGACGCCGAAGCGGTTCGAACGGTCGTCTGCCTTCGCTTTGAGCAAGCCGCCGCACGAAACGAATTGTCACCTACTGTTTCCGCCAGCGTGCTGGCCGACATGTACTTACTGAACTTGTTCGCGGCGATGGTCTCTTGGGGCACGCAGCCGGTGAAACCGTTTGAAGAAATACTCCAGCAAGTCACCAACTTGTTTATGAACGGAGCCAGTCCGGAAAAAGCAGTCCCCCTCGAGAAAGCGTAAAGAGCAATCATGACATCGATTTTTTTGCCTGGTCTCTATGCAGGAAAAGTCGTCTTCGTCACCGGAGGCTCGAGCGGCATTAACTTCCGCATCGCAGAAGCCTTCGGTGAAATGGGCGCCAAAGTGGCCATCAATGGTCGCAAAGTCGAGAAGCTCGAAGCGGCCGTCGCCGCACTTCGAAAAAAGGGAATCACTGCTGAAGGCTACCCAGCCGATGTGCGCGACTTCGCTGCCGTCGATGGCGCACTTGAAGCGACAGTGAAAGCATTCGGCCCCATCGACATTCTCATCTGCGGAGCGGCCGGAAATTTCCCAGCCCCGGTGGCGATGATGTCATCGAATGGATTTAAGGCCGTGATGGACATCGACGTCTTAGGGACTTTCAACGCCTGCAAAGCCGGCTTCGAACGCTTCAACAAGGCAGGCGCAGTGGTCATCGCGATTTCCGCTCCCCAGGCGCAAGTCGCCTACCCCATGCAAGCGCATGTCTGCGCTGCCAAAGCAGGCGTCGACATGCTGGTGAAAACACTGGCCATGGAATGGGGAGCCGCCGGCATACGCGTGATGTCTATTTGGCCCGGCCCCATCGATGGTACCGAAGGCATGCAGCGCCTGGCTGGTGAGCCCGAGGCACGCAAAAAAGTGGAACAAGCCATTCCCCTACAACGCTTCGGCACCACCGATGACGTGGCGCAATTGGCGCTCTTTCTCGCCTCGCCCGCTGCGAAATACGTCACGGGCAGTATTCACAGTGTCGATGGCGGAATGTCGTTGCTCGGTGGCCAACTCTTGTTGCAGCTCTAGCTGAACACAAAGGAATTCTCATGGCGCAGTGGCAGCTTGAACGAGATGGAGAAGTCGCGATTGTTTCTTTAGACGACGGCAAGGCCAACGCTTTGTTGGTGCCAGAATTTGAAGGGCTCGAAGCGACGCTCGACGAAGTAGAGAAGTCTGACGCCCGCAGCGTGGTGCTCACTGGACGCCCAGGTTTTTTCAGTGCGGGCCTCAACTTAAAAGCGCTGCGCAGCATGACAGTGGCGGAAAAAAAGCCACTGGTCGCGGCCATGGGCCATGCGGTGCTCAAACTCTTTCTCTTTCCAAAACCC
>JAYUVR010000166.1:0-11720 GCA_043753955.1 Archangium sp.
CCCAACTGCTTCGAGACGTCGCGGACGAGGCGATGGAAGCGGGCAAAGGTGTCTCCAATGGGCACCATGCGTAAGCCCAAGGCCGTGTCGCGGATGGAAGAGACAAGCTGACTGACGGTGGCTTGGGCTTCTTTAGTCGCCAACAAGTCGCTGCGTTGGGCTGAGGCTTCGCTGGCGGCGGCGGCAATGACTAACTCACCCACCAAGTCGATGAGTGCGTCGAGGCGCCCGGCGGGCACCTTCACCATCTTCTCTCTCTCTTCAGAATTCCCCCCGGCGGCTGCTTCTGTGGCCGGCTTGGCGGCAGGTGCAGCAGCAACGGCCGCAGGTTTCGCTTCTACTGGAGGAGGCGGTGCATCAAGGCGCTCTACCGTGACGGTGGAAGAGTCGAGAATGAAGTCAAACACCGAGCGAAGCACGTCATCAGACGCTTTGGTTTCCAACTCAACCGTGGCGGCCAAAAAGCATTGCTCTGGGTCAAACCCTTCTTGGGGCACAGCGGCCCAGTCACAGGTGCGCTTGGCATTCGAGCCACATTTTTCAAGTTGTTGAAGAAAGTCGAAAGGGTCAAACCCTTCTTTCATCACCGGAGGCCCGAAGCGAATCTGCACACGCTTCTTCTCGGTGGGCACCACCACTTTCTTCGGTGGAGCAGTGGATGCCTTCTGTTCAGGCTTTTTCCCATCAGCCAAGTCGAGAAGTTGGCGAGCCAATTCACTGTTGCCGTGAAGCTCTTTGCCCGCTTCAACAGCTTCCACCAGGCGCACCAATTCGTCGTGGGCAGCCAGCATGGTTTTGATTTCAACTTCGCCCAATTGCACCACGCCGTCGCGAGCTCTATCGAGCAACGTTTCAGCGCCGTGGGCAAATTCGACGATGGCTTCAAAACCGAAGACACCAGCGGCACCCTTAAGCGTGTGCGCCGCACGGAAGACTTCGTTGAGGACTTCTGTTTGGTCCTTTGATTCCGCAAAGCCGAGGAGCGCTTTCTCAACGCGCCCCAGCAGCTCGACGGCTTCTTCTACGAAGACATCATGTGCACTCATTGCGCCACCCAGCGCTCAAGGCCGGCTGCTTTGAGTAAATTCTTAAATGGCGTCGATGCATTGGTGACAGTGAGGTTGCCGCCGTTTTTTGTAGAGATCCACCACAGCCATTGCACTCCAGCGGTGTCGATGGATTCGAGGTTTTTAGCGTCGACGCCTTTCGGGGTAGTCTTTCGCTTCAGCAACGCTTCATGCGCCACTTTCACGGTGTGAATATCAAGACGGCCTTCGAGGCGGAGTACGTCATTCTGTGCATCATTTTTTGCCATAACTTTTCCTCACGCGGCCAATGCCTGCATGGCTTCCAATTCTTCAAAAGAAAGGACTTCGGACAAATTGAGTACAACGTAAAGTTTGCCAGCACTGCGCACGATGCCTGAAATGAGACGCTTGCCCATGGCGGAACCAAAAACTGGAGGTGGTTCAATTTTCTCAGCGCCCAAGTCAATCACCTCAGACACACCGCTCACCAACACACCGACGCCTTGAGCGCCGAGTTTAGGGTGTTGACGTTCGAGAATGACGACGCTCGTTCGTCGGGTGACTTCGGTGGGAGGTCTCCCAAATCGAGCGGAGAGGTCGACGACAGGGACGACCGCCCCTCGCAAATGAATGACGCCACGCAAATGCGCAGGCATCAGCGGGACTTCAGTCAGCCCCTGAAACTCGATGATTTCCCGTACAGAGGCGACATCGACCGCGTAAGCTTCAGTCCCCAAGTGAAAAACGAGGTGAGGCCTGGGTTCAGTACTTCCTGATTCCATAGATACCCCCGCGTCAGAATTGAGCAATCTGTGCGCCTGGTTGATTTTGAATGAGAAAAGGGAGTTAGGCGGCCGGTGCACGGGTCAAACCCAATTCGGGGTCGAATCTCACCCCAGCTTTGCCGACGGATGTTTGACGGATAGGTAAAGCCAAAACATGGAAACTGCGACCGGCATGGTGGGTAGCGGGCGTTCACAATTAACCCGTAAACGGGGGGGATGGTCGTTCATCCCTCGACTTCTGCTATGCGTGTGGGTGCGAGCAGGGAATTGTGCTCTGCCGTTTGAGGAGAACCCCATGTTGACGCTGGCACTTGTTTCTAACCTGATTCTTTCCACCGCTCCGGCAGTGCTCATGCTCGATGTCAAACCTGAAGGTGTACAGGTCACTGTCGACGGAAAGAAGACCGGGCCAGCGAGCGGGAAGCCCATCACGCTTAAATTGAAGCCTGGCCGTCATGTGGTGCGCTTGTCACACAAGGGCGATGCACATGAAGAAGAGCTGGGTCTCAAGGCTGGTGAGACGAAGCGCTATTCGTGGGTGTTTGAAAACGGCAATCCCGCTAAGCCTGGTGAATTGATCAACCCTGCAGATTGAAGTTTCTTGCGGCGGCGAATCAGGTAGTGGCCAGTCGTTTGGAGCTTCTCATTGGGTGACAACAAGAACAGCGTCGGTGGATCTCGAGTGGTGCTTCAAAACACTCGTGAGCTGCAATCGAGCACCACGTTCGTCAGTACAGCGACTTTTCGAGCGGTTGAGGCTGCAAAAAAAGACGTGTCGATGCAAGCGACTCGAAGCAATGTCAACAGGGTTGTAGATAGTTTTGAAGAGCTTGAAGTGAAGGCTCGACCTGCTGCTTCCTATTTGACGTCGATAAAAGCGAGGTTGCAGCGGGAAGGCCTCCCGACGAGCGCACCACATGTTCAAATGGTGGTGCTGGGCGAAGCTGACAAAGAGGGCTTGTCGGCGCACGGATACTCCGTGTTGGACAGCATCAAGGGACCTTTCGGGCTGGCTCAGGGGGCAAACATCAAAGTTCCACCGTGGAAACTGACTGATACCCCTTCCGAAAGCAGATTGATTGATACGGAAAAAAGATTGCTCCGCAAAGGCGGTGACCTCGAAAGTGGTAACGCCATTCTCTCCGATATTGCAAACTTCGGTGCCGAGCTGTTGGTTCAGCGGCTTGAATCTACTGCACTGAACATCGACGCCGCCCGCGCCTTGGTTCCAGCAGCATCGGATAAGCGCGTTCGGTTGATTCTCAATCTTTCGAATGGTCACAACGTAGCTGGCGCGGCGTTTGATATGGCTACTCGAGCGTCAGAGGCTCCGGAAGGCTCACCGCTCTACAAGGAGCTTGTGAGGAAGCTTGGGCCTAAGGACGACCCGAAAAAATGGGAAATTGGAGTTGAAGGAGTGTTCGCAACAGCCATCACTGACGCACTCACACGCAAACCATTTGCTAACGCCCTCGAGAGTCGAAACAAAGTACTCATTCAAAAGGTCTCAGCTGCTCGCCAAGAAGGAATTCTGATTTTCTGTGCCGCGGGTAATGAGTTTCTCAAGGGTGCAGCGCGCGATGGTTCTGAATCACTTCTGATCGACGCCGTCCCGGGAATGATAGTGGTTGGGGCAACCGAGCTAGGCAAGCGAAGTGATGGAAGCGATAGCACCGTGGCCGCAACCTCAAGCGGTGGTCCGTCTGACTATGTGACCATGAGTACAATTGGCGTGAATGTACCCGTGGGTTTGCACAAAAAAGCAGAAAGCGGCACTTCCATTGCTGCTCCCATCGCTGCGTCGGTGGGAGCTCTGATGGTCGAAGCCAACCCCAACCTCACTCCCGATGACATCGAACTCATTTTGACTCACCCGAGCGTCGTCTATGACATCCCAGATACGATGCGCGATGGAGCTGGGAATCTCGACCCCGTCGCCGCCGTACGAATGGCTCGAGACTTCAAGTCGCCTCGATAAACCGTCTTACGAAGACATCAAGGTACGACCCAGTTCGGCCAACTGCGAACGGAGCGAGCCGTCGTACTGATGGCTTCCAACTTGAGCCACCACTCCGCCAATGAGCGAGGGGTCGACCTTGGTTTCCAGCGCGATACTTCGCTGAGTCAACGTCTCTAACTGTTTCTGAATGGCAGCGACTTGCTCGTCACCCAATTTCGTTGCCGAAGTCACCTGGCCGCGAATTCGCCCCATGCGCAAGTCGACCAAGTCGCGAAACTGTCGAGCGATGAAAGGCAACGCGCTGAAGCGGTTGCGCTCGTTGAGCAGTCTCAACAAGTTCGCCACCGCGCTTTGCGGCTCGGTCGAATGGGTGATGATGGTTTCCACCAACCCAAGTCGCTCGGTGCGCGTCATCGTCGGGCTCGAGATGGCCGAAAAGAGCTCAGGCTGGCTCTCTAAATAGTGAACGATGCCTTCCAGCTGCTCAAGAACTTGATCAGCCTGAGTTCCAGCGGCATCGAGGAGAGCACGGGCATAGCGGCGGGCGACAGGGACATTCGACATGGCCCGCAAGCGCGTAGCACCGGGGGCACGCCATTTCCAGCCTCCGTTACGCCTCGACGAAAACTCAACCCTCAGGGTGCCATTTTATATTGCAGCCGATGCTGGGAACTTGATTCCCATCTGGGACTTTGCCGGAAGCCAACGCCTCAATTGCCGCGGTTAAGTCTCTGCCCGTGACGGGGGTCGGCTTGTTCGGCCGCGCCTCATCAAATTGGCCCCGGTACGCCAGGCGTCGCTGCGCGTCGAAGAGGAAGATATCGGGGGTGCATGCGGCCCCGAAGGAGCGGGCCACTGCTTGCGATTCGTCAAACAGAAACGGGAAGCGCCATTCTTCGGCCGTGGCGAGCTGCTTCATCGCTGCTGGGCCGTCTTGAGGGTGAGTGCGTTCGCTGTTTGCGTTGATGGCGACCACTGAAAAGCCTTGCTCTATGGCTTTGTGTGACACTTCAACCAATTTGTCTCTGATGTGAATGACGAAAGGGCAGTGGTTGCAAATAAACATCACCAGCACTCCCTTGGGGCCATTCAAATCTCGAGTGCTCACCGTGCATTGGTCGACCGCATTGGGCAGCGAGAAGTCAGGCAAAACAGTACCTAAAGAAAGCATTGACGAAGCCGTGGCAGTCATCAGGGATTCCTCATTGAGATTCGACCCAGCGGGAGCAGGGAACTCAATTTGATTCGATTCTTCGCTGCGACATTGAGCCCCCGAAGAAAGGGCGAGGTAGACCATTTCATCCACCGAGACAACCATTTTCCCAACACCATTTTCCCGTCCGAAGCCTTGAGATCGCGGTTTTTCAAACAGACAACACGCCGCTTCCACCCAGGTGCGGTGAGACTCAATAGGAGCGGCGGTTGCATGGGTGATTAGGGGCTTTGATTGAGGAGAACGTTAAACCCTTCCTGCATCGGGCTCGTCACTGCAAGGTCCGGCTTGCCGTCATTGTTCCAGTCATCGGTAATGACTTCGAAGGGGTCGTACACACCGAAAAAACTCAGAGGAGATGAGGCGGCATTTTCGGCGGGGCCTAGAAAAATCAAAAGGTCCTGACGAAGGGAACTGCTCGAGACAAAATCGATTTTTTGGTCGCCGTTCCAGTCTGCCCATGCATACGTGGTGGAAGGCAGAAGAGGATATTCGACTTTTGTAGGAAACGTACCGTCGCCGGAACCTTTCAATACAACGGTTTTGGCTCCGCATGCGAGTACGAGGTCGACCTTTTGGTCTCCGTTCCAATCTGCAATGGCCACATGCGGACATGAAACGTAGGGCAAGTCTCGAGGGTATTCTTGAAGAGGCTGAAATGTACCGTCACCGCGGCCAAGGAGAACACGTGTTACATCGTCGGCCAGAACGATGTCTAGTTTGCCGTCTACGTTCAGATCTCCACTTGCCAAGGCGTTAGGGTTGCCAGAAGTTGCAGTGAAGAGAGGAGGGAGAAAGGTTCCGTCTCCAACTCCTACCAAGATACGAACGCTGACGTAGTCGAGAGTTGCCAAATCAAGCTTGCCGTCACCGTTCCAATCGCCAGCAATCAGGTCCACAACATATTCCTCCCCGGGAAGCATGATCGGGTCATTGAAAGTCGCGTCTCCTCGGCCGAAGATCATGTTGACCTTGTGGTTCGTATTGGTCATCGCCAGGTCAAGATTCCCATCACGGTTCCAATCACCCTTTACGATACGTGCAGGGTCACCTATTGCTGAGTGGAATTTGGCGCTCTGAAACTTGCCATCGCCGATGCCAGTGAAAATGAGAATACGCTCATTATTGATGACTACAATGTCTGCGTTGCCATCATTATTCCAATCACCAGAAATCATCATGACTGGTTGATTCGATTCATAATAAAAATCAGGTTCACTAAAGAGTTCTTTTACAGTGATTGCCGCTTCGGCGACGCCCGTGAGACTGTCAGTAGCCCGAACCAATACAGGCTTTGCAGAACTCGCAGTGTAAAGGCCGCTGGTGGAACTGATGGTTCCTCCACCCTCTACGACGGAATACAGGTAAGGAGGTGAACCGCCGGTCGCACTGAAAGTCACCGAGCTCCCTACTGCGGTCCAGGGAGATGAAGACGAGATGGCCAGGGGAGGATTAATCACTAAATAGGCACGAGCAGTGTTGCCGAGCGCATCTTTGACTTGGACGCTCACACTCCCGACGCTTTGTGAGGCAGAGAAAGCTCCGGTTGAGGTATTGATGGCTCCTTCTCCGTTCACGACAGAAAATACATAGGGAGGCAAGCCACCGGTGGCACTGAAGGTCAAGAAGCTTCCTACTGCTATTGCTCTTGTTGAAGGTGAGATGACAAGAGCTGGAACGATCGCGAGTTTCGCATCAGCTGTGTTTTCAATCGCATCCTTGACTTGAATGGTGACTTCTCCAGACACAGGAGTGGAGAGCGCTCGATAAACTGTCGAGTCAGCGCGTTGAGGCGAGTTGCCACTTTGCGCTTTACGAGCTCAAGCGGTTCACCCAGAAGCGATCGCAATTCATCTTCGGAAGAAATGACAGCAGTGGTCAGTCGATGACTCATTGAAGTTCTTTCGCCAGCTGTGCCAGTTCAAGCACCGTGTTCCAATTGCGCACGGTGCTCACCGTCTTGAGTCGCGAGTCAAACCACGCATTGGTCAACTTCGATCGAGCCAGCCCATTGGGGCAATGCAGGTACACCTCTTGACCAACGCATTCGAAGACATCAGGAGGCGAGCGGTTGGGGTCGAGTGCAGCCGCATCTTGTTTCTGGGGCACTTCAGCCAAAAAGGCGACGTGTAAGGCCTGTGTCGAGACTTCTGGTTTGAGGAATGGGTTTCTTGAAACCACGCCTTCGAGCGCCTTGGCGGAACGCATCACCACCGGAGAATTGATGTCGAACTCCTGCGACAGATGCCCGCTTACCAGTTGAGGTACCCGTTTGACGGTTTGAGCAGACGCGCGAAACAGCACGTTGCCTGATTGGATAAAAGTCCCCACGTCTTCACAGCCTGCAGCCATGAACGCCGCAATCAATTCCGGCATTTTGATTCGATTCTTCCCTCCGACATTGAGCCCCCGAAGAAACGCGACGTAGATCATTTCGCAAAACCTCTTACTCCAGCAACCGCGATGCGCCAGGGCGGTCGTGGACAAAAAGGTGAATGGCTATCAGCAGTTCTTCTGCACAGAACGCCGTGTTCAGGTGTGCGAACGCGTCCCCTCAATGACATCACCAACTACACCTGGCCCCGAGACGCACACCGGATTGTGAGCGATGGCTTTGGAGGGTTGTCATCATTGCCAAACGTGTCGCGAGCTCCTGAACCTGATCATCGGCTTGATTCCGGCATCGAATCGACGTATCTTCATTCATCGATGGACGAGTTAACGGAAGCATTTCGTGCCTTAGGAGACCCCACCCGGTTGCGGATACTCAGGTTGGTCGCTGAGGCCCGGCTCAATGTGACGGAAGTGGTGTCGTTGGTCGGGGTGGCGCAGTCTTCGGTTTCCCACCACATCACCAAGCTCAAAGCCCTCGACCTCATTCGGGAAGAGCGGCAGGGCGGGTACACGTATTACTCACTGGCGATTGATGAAAAGGCGCCGCTGTGGCCGCTCATCAAATTGGCCCGCGAGGCTGCAGATGAAAGTGGAGATCAAGCGCGCCTCGCCGAGTTGCTTTCCCGCCGAGAAGACGTCCATACCTTGAACGAAAAATTGCTCGAGCCAGGGCAGTCGTGGCGCCTTTGGGCTGCTGCATTGTCGAGCTTGCTCCCGCCACTTGAGGTCGTCGATTTCGGGTGTGGCACCGGTGTTCTCACCGTCGAGCTGGCGAGATGGGCGCGCCACGTGACTGCCATCGACCGCAGCAATTCTGCGCTCGCCAAAGCCAAGACTGAAGCCACGCGTCAGGGGCTGGGCAACATCACCTTTCTCGAAGCCGACCTCCACGCCTTGCCGCTGTCGACGGCGAGCGTTGATTTGGTGGTGGTCTCTCAGAGTTTGCATCACGTCGATTCAATCGACCGTGTATTGGCAGAAGGAGCGCGCCTGCTCAAACCGGGAGGCCGCATGGTGGTTCTCGAACTGCTCCCTCACGATGAAGACTGGGTGCTGGCCCGGCTTGGCCATTTACACTTGGGGTTCGACCCGGAAGTGGTGCGTAAGTCGATGCAGGCCGTCGGCATTGAAGCGCATGAGACCTTCGCTGCACCACGCGATGCGGCTGCTCCTTTTAAAGCGTTTCTTCTCACCGGAACGCGTACGCGCAAAGCCACTGCGAATTCCCAGGTGCGCAAAACTTCAGCCAGTCAAACTTCGTTGTGATGTCTATTTTGAAAGAAAGAACATGCTCATGAGTCGTCATCAAGAACAACACCTCGCGAAACTCTTTGATGAACGCATCGTCATCATCGATGGCGCGATGGGTTCGCTCATTCAGACTCACAATTTGGAAGAGAAAGATTTTCGCAGCACCCGCTTTGCGACGCATTCAAAAGACTTAAAAGGCAACAATGATTTGTTGTCCCTGACGCGGCCAGACATTATTGAAACCATTCATGCGCAGTACTTTGAGGCTGGCGCTGACGTGGTGGAAACCAATACTTTCAGCAGCACTTCGATTGCTCAGGCCGACTACGACCTGGGTGGCATCATCAGAGACCTGAACGTGGCTGCGGCCGACTGTGCTCGACGGGCTGCGATTGCAGCCGAGGCGAAAAGCCCCGGTCGTCGTTGCTTTGTTGCGGGTGCCATTGGCCCATTGAATCGCACGCTTTCCATGTCACCTGACGTAAACCGACCCGACTATCGCGCCGTTACCTGGAACCAAGTTGTCTCTGCCTACGAAGAACAAATTCGTGCCTTGCTTGAAGGCGGGGTCGACATTCTTTTGGTGGAAACCATTTTCGACACTCTCAATTGCAAAGCCGCCTTGTTTGCCATTGAAAGTATATTCGATGAATTGGGCCGACGGGTTCCGGTGATGATTTCTGTCACTATCACCGATGCATCTGGCCGCACGCTTTCCGGGCAAACCATCACTGCATTTTACGATTCTATTCGCCACGCAAACCCCTTTAGCGTCGGTATTAACTGTGCCTTGGGAGGTGCAGACATGCGCCCCTATGTACAAGAGTTGTCGCGGCTCTCTGAATTCTACGTCAGTTGTTACCCCAATGCGGGGTTGCCCAACGCCTTTGGAGGGTACGACCAAACGCCCTCAGAAATGGCCGCCGTCCTCACCGATTTTGCAAAACAAGGGTGGCTCAACATGGTCGGTGGGTGCTGTGGCTCAACGCCTGCGCACATCGAGGCGATTGCCGACGGTGTTAAACAATACCCTTCGCGTCAGGTGCTTTCACGCAGTCACGCCCTGCGGTTGAGCGGTTTAGAATCGCTGGTTGTCCCTTCGAGGTCGGTATGAGTATCGCATCGCAGTTCTTGATGGTTGGTGAACGCACCAACATCACCGGTAGCCCCAAATTTGCAAAAGCATTAAAGGCCGGTGATTGGAATGAGTGTTTAGCGGTAGCGCGTCAGCAGGTGGAATCAGGCGCCAATATTCTCGATATCAACGTCGATGAAGCGCTGATCGAGGGCGAAACGACGATGGTGAAGTTTCTCAATCTCATCGCTGCCGAGCCTGACATCTGCCGCGTGCCCATCATGGTTGATAGCTCAAAGTGGACTGTGCTCGAGGCGGGTCTGCAATGCCTTCAGGGGAAAGGCATCGTTAATTCAATTTCGCTCAAAGACGGTGAAGCTGAATTTCTCCGCCGGGCCAAACGGGTGAAACGCTACGGAGCCGCTGCCGTGGTGATGGCCTTTGATGAACAAGGTCAAGCCGCTACCCGAGACGAAAAGGTGCGCATTTGTACCCGCGCTTACAACCTGCTCACTGGTATCGGTTTTCCACCCGAAGACATCATTTTTGACCCGAACATTTTGACGGTTGCCACTGGCATTGAGGAACACAACAACTACGCCGTCGACTTTTTTGAAGCGACGCACCTCATCAAAAGCACACTGCCTCATGCCAAAGTGTCAGGCGGCATCTCGAACATTTCATTCTCGTTCCGAGGCAACAACCCGGTGCGCGAAGCGATTCACGCTGCCTTTCTGTACCATGGCATTCGAGCAGGTATGGACATGGGCATCGTCAACGCCGGCATGCTTGGCGTGTACGAAGAGATTCCCAAAGATTTGTTGGAACGGGTTGAAGATGTCTTGCTGAACCGAAGACCAGACAGCACAGACCGATTGGTCACTTTCGCCGACGCCCTCAAAGCGCAACACGGAGGGGGTAGCAAACTCGAATTAAAAGAAGAACTCGCCTGGCGCGATGGCACAGTTGCCGAGCGGCTTTCACATGCGATGGTCAAGGGCATCGACAGTTTTGTCGAAGCCGATACCGAAGAAGCGCGCCAACAGTACAAGAAGCCTCTCGACATCATCGAGGGCCCGTTGATGGACGGTATGCGCGTCGTCGGCGATTTGTTTGGCGCGGGAAAAATGTTTCTGCCTCAAGTGGTGAAGTCAGCTCGAGTGATGAAACGCGCCGTGGCCTATCTCACTCCATTTATGGAAGAAGAAAAGAGGCTCGCAGTGTTGGCCGGGGCTGATGTGCGTACCCAAGGCAAAGTGTTGCTCGCCACCGTCAAAGGCGATGTGCATGACATTGGGAAAAATATCGTGGGCGTGGTGCTCGCGTGTAACAACTACGAAGTCATCGACTTGGGCGTGATGGTTTCGTGCGAGAAGATTCTGACCACCGCCAAAGAGCGCGGAGTCGACATCATCGGCCTGTCTGGTTTGATTACCCCTTCACTCGACGAGATGGTTTCAGTCGCGAAGGAAATGACTCGTCAGCAGTTCAGTGTGCCCCTGCTCATTGGCGGGGCGACCACCAGTCACCCTCATGCGTCGGTGAAAATTGCTCCAGAGTATCAACCAGGCGTGGTGCATGTGTTGGATGCGTCGCGTGTGGTGAACGTGGTGAGCGCATTGCTATCGCCCGAGCAAAAACCAGCCTTTTTGACCGAGGTGGTTGAGAAGCAGCGAAAAGCGCGAGTCGATTTTGAACAACGTCGAGTACATCGCAAATTGCTCACGCTCACCGCAGCACGCGAGCGACGACAGGCCTTTGATTGGGCCACCATTCATATTCCGCGGCCTGAGTTTCTGGGAACGCGGTCGTTTGCCGATGTACCGCTTGAGGCGCTCATTCCTTTTATAGATTGGGGCCCATTCTTCAATGCGTGGGAGCTGTTTGGTTCATTCCCCAAAATTTTGGACGACGTCAAAGTGGGGACGGAAGCCAAAAAACTGTACGCCGATGCTCGGCTGTTGCTCTCTCGCATCGTTGAAGAAAAGCGATTCCGCGCGAATGGGGTGATGGG
>JAYUVR010000167.1:0-4916 GCA_043753955.1 Archangium sp.
GAGGGCATTCGTCGCGCACTCCGCCGCAGACAGCGCGGGCCTGACGCTGAGGCGCCACGTAAGGCTTTGTTGTCTGCAGTTCGCTCGTTGGTGGAACACCGTGACTTTGCGGCTCCCTGGCGCAGAGAAGAATTCGATAGAGAAATGGCTATCGATGCCCTGTTGCCCTTACTCAAAACGTTTGCGGCACGGCTACCTCAAGTCAAATCGAGACGAGACAAGAATGACTTTCTTGAAAGCATTGAACGAACGGCGCGGTTTCTCGACGAGATTTCCCACCGTGAATCCGTTTCAGCGCGCGACTACGACGGCATCGAAGCGGCGCTCCATGAGTTGGGGAACAACCAGTATCGATGGACAGCCAAAGCCTGGGGCCTGTCGTTTCAAGCTGGCGCTACTGAAGTGGCAGTCATTTCTGAACGAGACGCCGTATGGCATGCACTGTTGCAATTCATTCATCGCGCCGATGCCGATTTGGCGGCACGGTTACATCAAGAGTTGTGGCCAATTGTAGACACCTACGAAGTCGAAAAGGCTCGAAGAGGCGTGCTCGACTTTGTTGACTTGTTATTGCTCACTCGCAATCTATTGCAACGCCATCAATCAGTGCGTCAATCACTGCAGGAGCGTTTTAAGCGACTTTTCGTCGATGAATTTCAAGACACAGATCCACTCCAGAGCGAAATTGTATTGCTGCTCGCGTCTGCTGATGCCTCGGTGAGTGCGCCTTTCGAGACGCGCCCCGTGCCTGGAAAGCTCTTCGTCGTGGGTGACCCGAAACAAAGCATCTATCGCTTTCGCCGGGCTGACATACTGCTCTACCAACGCGTCAAATCACACCTCTTGTCATGCGGAGCAGATGAGGTTTTTCTTTCCACCAGCTTCCGCGCGACGCCTGGTATTCAAGCCGCCGTAAATGCCGCATTCTCAACGGCCATGACGGGAGAACACCAAGCGACCTATGTCTCTTTAGGCGAGTGGAGAACGCATAATCGCGAGCAGCCCTCAGTCGTCGCTTTGCCCGCTCCGAGGCCATTCAACGCTCAGGGTCGAGTTACCAAAGATGCAATTGAAACGAGTCTTCCCGATGCAGTGGGAGCCTTTGTCGACTGGTTGGTCAATAAGAGTGGTTGGCAGGTAGAAGAAGACGGGCGCCGCGTGTCTGTGCAACCGCGTCATGTCTGTATTCTGTTCAAAAGGCTCAGACGGTGGGGAGGCCTCGATGTGCCTAGGCCCTATGCCCAGGCATTAGAAGCCCGCCGAGTACCGCACGTGCTGGTCGGCGGTCGTTCCTTCCATGTTCGTGAAGAAGTGATGGCTTTACGAACCGCACTGTTTGCGATTGACCGCCCTGACGACGAATTTTCGGTTTACGCGACGCTCCGCGGGCCTTTCTTTGCCTTCACTGATGAGCAGCTTCTGAGCTTCAAACACGAGCAAGGTAAGTTGCACCCATTACGGCCTTTTGAAGGCATTGAACTTTCTTCAAACGCAAATGAAGTCGTCGCTGCTCTGGCAATACTCAAAGAGTTGCATTTCAAACGCAATCACAAGCCTGTCTCTGCCACCGTGCATGAATTGCTCGAAAGCACTCGAGCCCACGCCGGTGTCGCGTTTTGGACCGCCGGAGTTCAATCGCTGGCCAATGTATTGCAATTGGCTGAAGTTTCCCGCCGCCACGAGCGACGAGCCAGTTCCTTTCGCGAAGTCGTTGAATCGCTGCAAGAAGAGGCCGATGACGGCGAAGGCCCAGAAGCACCTTTGGTAGAAGAAGGTACCGAAGGGGTGCGCATGATGACGGTGCACGCGGCAAAAGGGCTGGAATTTCCAGTCGTCATTTTGGCTGAGCCGACGGCGAATGCGGCCCGACAAGAACCATCGCATTGGGTCGACCCAGAGCGCGGTCTATGGGTGCACGCCTTGGCCAATTGCGTGCCTATTGAATTGCGGGAACGTGCCGATGAGGTGCTGGCCAGAGACAGAGAAGAAACGTTACGCCTGACCTACGTGGCCGCGACCCGTGCGCGCGATCTGTTGGTGGTGCCGGTGTGCAGCGAGCGACAATGGGCAGACACGTGGACTCAAGTGCTGTACCTCGCGTTGTACCCGGTGAGCGGGTTGGAACATCAGCCGAAGCCCGCTCCGGGGTGCCCTGAGCTCGGTGTTGACCCTCTTTTTGAACGTGAAGGCGCTGTCCCACCCCACGTTCCACTGCCTGGTTTGCATTTGGCTGCGGCCAGGAAAAATAGAGTGGTGTGGTGGGGAAGCCGCGCGCTTGATTTGCTCAAGGAAGAGCGCACCGGTCTCGAGGCGTCTGATGCATTGCAAGACGATGAAATCGAAGGCCCTCCCAGCATTGCGTTGTTCGAGCGCTGGCAAGAAGGTCGACATCGCGCGGTGACTGAGGGTTCAACGCCCACCGTGCGCGTTACCGTGGCTCGTGAGCTTGCACCTGTTCGAGTGACGGGCACCATTCCCGTCGAAGAAACGGCGGTGGCCCGTGAAGGAAGGGTGAAGGGGCGTAGATTTGGTGAGCTGGTGCATGCGTGTCTGGCGGTGGTGCCTCTCGATGCTGAGCGGGCTACGGTTGAAGATATTGCGCAGGTGATGGCTCGTTCGCTTCAAGCCCCGACGGCTGAGGCACTTGCCGCGGTCGATGCAGTGGTGGCTGCGCTAAAACACCCTCGAGTCAGTGCGGCACGCAAGGCTTCTCAGGTGCGAAGGGAAGTGGCACTGGTCGACCATCTCGATGATGGCACCATTGTCGAAGGCGCCATTGACTTGGCTTACGAGCTCGATGGGGTGTGGCACATCGTTGAATTTAAGACTGACGAGTCTCTCGATGAGCGGCGAGCGAACTACGAAGCACAAACTCAGGCCTACGTTCGGGCCATCGGCGCTGCGACGGGCATAGCCGCACGCGGCGTTATTCTGCGGGTGTGACTCATTTTCGTTGTCTTGAAAGCGCGAGATTCTTGGCCATCGCACTGATGAATACATTGGTGATGCATTCAACATTTTGCGATGAATGCGTGGGCCACTCCAGAGTAAGACTCGAGGTCTTCAATGAGAAATCAACAAACATGTTGTGGGGTGGAACGCTCACAAAAACCGGTGAGGAATTTCGCGAGAAGATTCAGAAATAAAGGAAGGCATCTAGGCAGCCATCGCCAGGCGTTTTGGGTCTTCGAGGAAGTAGATCTCGTTCGAAGCGAGAGAGTACAGCAGGGCTTCTTCCTGAAGATCGCGCCAGTTGTGATTTGGGCCCTCCTTCGACCTTCTATCAGTCTTGTTCTCCTGGCCTCTTCACTCAGTTGGGCTACCGATGAATACCCTGGCCTGATTGAAGCGAAGTACGGCAAGAGGCCGGTAGATGACTGTGCGTTGTGTCACACCAATGGATCTGTCGGGCTCAACACGGTGAATACGCTCTTCGGCAAAGCCATGCGGCAGCGCTTTTTGGTGGCCAACACTCCTTCTTCACTCGACACGGCGCTCAATAGTCTGGAGATGGATCACGTCGACAACGACAAAGACGGTGTCACCGACATTGATGAGCTCAAGGTAGGCACAAGCCCGAACAGGTTCAACTCCACGGGGAGAGACGGCGGGGGAGGGGTAGGATCAGATCCGATCGTTCCGCTTGCGCATGTCAGGTATGGCTGCGGTTCAAGTGTGATACCGACCCTCTTCGGTTTGGCATCCTTGGTTCCCTGGCTGCGTCGAAGACGCAATTCAAAAGCAGTGAGCCCTTCCGAGCCTTCTTCCCTCTAGAAGCATGGCGTACATGTTGTGGCTGTCAGTGGAAGATCGGTTTGCAACACATGAACAGCAAGGGCAACGAGCACGCCGTTTCTGGCTTACGGCGCACGCTGATATTCAACCTCGAGCCTGGTTCCACTCAAGACGAGGGAACTGACGGCGCAGCTTCTATTCATGCCTGTGCACAAATTACCGGTACAGGTGCGAGAAGAAGCGATGCTCCCTGTGCCTTTAAAAGTGCGTGACCTTTCGAAGGTCAATTCAACGTGAGTGGTATCAACCACGACGTTGTCGCCTCCCACTGTCTGTTTCTCCACGCTGTCGCTGGTGAAGGTCCACCCTTTGTCGGCCTTCTTGCCATTGAAGATGCCTGAGAGTTTCGCTGAAGGCGCGTCACCGAGGTCGACAGTGCCCCCACCCGTTTCAATTTCAAGGTACGCCGTGTCTTCAGGCCCTTCCCAAACCTGCACTTGCATCAAGCTTGGCGGTTCAGAAATCACGAGCGAGTTGGGTTGCATTCCTGAAGTGAAACAGGTGTCTGGTTGTGCGAAATGGTCAAGAACCACATCGTACAACTCGGGGCTTACGCCAGTTCCACAACCGCTCAACATCGTCGCGACTGCAATCAATAATGTACGCATTTTGGCATGCCTCCATGAGGTGAAGTCGCGCACCGTGGATGATGAAGGTTCCACTGTCAAACGCTGCTTCACCTCATGGGGCAGCCAGAATATTTACTGCTAGGCCTCTACTTTCACTTTAAGCGAGCGCGGTTGAACCTCTTCTCTCTTCGGCAAGGTCACGGTGAGTACGCCATGGCGGTACAAGGCTTCAGGTTTGCTGCCGTCGAGCGTGGTGGGCAGTGAGAATGAACGGTTGTAGCTCCCGACAGTGCGCTCTCTGCGTACCCAGCCTCGTTCTTCCACCGCCTTTTCCTCTTTGCGTTCGGCGGTGATGGTCAGCTGGTTGCCTTCAAGTTTGACATCGATGTTTTCGGGCGCAATGCCAGGCATGTCGAGACGAATCTCAATCGTCTTATCCGTTTCTAAAACATCGGCTGCCGGAGTGAGTGATTGTGATTGATCGTTCTGACCTGCACCGAGGTCGCGAACCATCTCATCAAAGTCACGCCACAAGGTGGGGAAGCGGGGGTT